>JAYTAY010000381.1:0-7179 GCA_043737255.1 Luteimonas sp. | reverse complement strand
AGTGTGCACCGAGGCGCGTGCGGTAATCGGGTATGCTCGGGCTTCATTCTGGTTTGTCGGGGCGGGTTCCTCCGTTTAAAGGCATGCGTATCTCGTCCACAGTTCGAGCGCGAAATGGGACACTGATTCGATTCGATGGGCGCAATTGCACTTCGCATCGTCCAAAACTTCGAAACCTCACAACTGCGCGGTGCTTTGGCACGTAAGCGCCAATGCAAATGAGAAAACTACGAATGACCCCGATGCTGTTTCGCACCGCCGCGACCCTTGTTCTTGCCGTCGTGGCATGGATGGCGCATCTGTCCTCAGCCGTCGCTGAAACGCCGGTGCAACAGTGGGCCCCAGAAAGCCCCGAACACTCGAGTGCCACGGCCAGCAAGGCGGTGGGCGACCCCGGCACATTGGCGGCCGGCGCCCTGCACACCTGCACGATCACCGACACCGGAACCGTCAAGTGCTGGGGTTACAACGGCTACGGCCAGCTCGGGAATGGCAGCACGACCGGCAGCACGACACCGGTCAACGTCTCCGGCTTGACCGGGGCCACGGCCCTGGCCTTGGGCCAAGACCACAGTTGCGCGATCGTGGCGGGCGGTGCGGTGAAATGTTGGGGTGACAACTTCTACGGCCAGCTCGGCAATGGCAGCACGACCGAGAGCTCGACGCCGGTCGACGTCTCCGGCCTCTCCGGGGCCACAGCCCTGGCCTCGGGCGGTAATCACAGTTGTGCAGTCGTGGCGGGCGGTGCGGTGCGATGCTGGGGGCGTAATGACTTCCGCCAGCTCGGCCCTGGCAGCACGACCAACAGCACGACGCCGATCGCCGTCTTCAGCTTGAGCGGGGGGGTCACAGCCCTGGCCTTGGGCTACCTCCACAGTTGCGCGATCATTGCGGGCGGTGGGGTGCGATGCTGGGGGGCCAACTACAACGGTCAGCTCGGTGATGGCAGCACGAACGCCACCACGACGCAGCTCGCCGACTCCGGCTTGGGCGGGGCCACGGCCCTCGCCTTGGGTGCCTCTCACAGTTGCGCGATCGTGGCGGGCGGTGCGGTGCGATGTTGGGGTGACAACATCTCTGGCCAGCTCGGCAATGGCAGCACGACCAACAGCCCGACGCCGGTCGCGGTCTCCGGCTTGACCGGGGCTGCGGCCCTGGCCTTGGGCGGTAACCACAGCTGCGCGATCGTCGCTAGCCGTGCTGTTCAATGCTGGGGTGTCAATGGCAGCGGCCAGCTGGGCAATGGCAGCACGACCGCATCCCCGCTGCCGCAAGAAGTCGTCGGGTCTCCGTTCGTCCGATTGTTTTTTAATGGGTTCGAGGGTTGAAGGAGACGGAGGAATTATCCGTTTGAAACGCGCGCTTTATGGACTGACGTTGATCACCCGCTGTCCGAGCGCATTCGTCGGCTGATTCTGGTGGCGGTTCCCTCGATCGATGAGGTCCCTCCGATGCCACGTCGCCCGCGCCTCGTCCTCGCTGGTATGCCATGCGCATCACCCAGCGGCGTGTGAATCGTGCGGCTACGATCGTCGGACTGGACCGCTGCGGGAGGGCCGTTTCCGGTCGTGTCCTGTGTCCAGCGATCGCTACCTGCTCACGCTCTACCGCTACATCGACTTGAATCCGGTTCGGTCTGCTGTGGTCGCTTCGGCAGAGGAGTATCCGTGGTCAAGCGCTCGGGCCAACCTAGGGCTCGTCATCGGGTCGTTTCTGACGCCGCAAGAAACGTACTTGGCACTTCACGAAGATGGCGCGGCGCGAGGGCGTGCCTACCGCGAGTGGCTGGACGAAGATCTCGACGAAGACGAGGCATCCCGAATCCGCGCGCATATTTCGGGGCAGCTGGCGAACGGGAAGCCCAACGGGACCGGAACACTGACCCGTTGCCGCATCGGCCGCAGGCCAGACACCTCCTCCATCAGGTGCCGCGCACTCTCAGCCAAGCGGCGTGCCGGGTTCTACCCCGTTTACTCGGAAACCTGCAAGACGGCCAATTCACCTTGAACGCGGGAACGGCAGCCGAGAGCGACCTGGCAAAAACCTGCAGTGCTGCACGGGTTTCCAATTTTGGTTTTAACCTAAGATCGACCCAGACTCCACCTCCGCCGGTCGGAGCCAGAACAGGAGATGCAACATGACGACAAATACGACGACAATTTTAGGAGCGCTTGTCCTCACCACTGGACTCGCGATCGTCCCGGCGATGGCCTCGCCTGTGGTCTACACCGGCACCTTGGCGGGCGGCAGCGAGGTGCCACCGGTAACCAGCCCGGGCACCGGAACGGTGACCATCACCTACGACCCGATGTCTCACGCGATGACGCACAACATCAACTTCAGTGGGCTTCTCGGCATTGTCACCGCGGCCCACGTCCACTGCTGCGTTAACGGTCCGGGCATCAACACTGGTGTCGCCACGCCAATGCCAACTCTTCCGGGATTCCCAAGCGGAGTCAATGCGGGCACCTACAACAACACCTTTGATATGAGCATGCCCAACAGTTACAACGCATCGTTCGTGACCAGTCAGGGTGGTAGCGTGGCGCTGGCAGAAGCCGCCTTGACAAACGGCATGGGCCGGGGCGGCGCCTACTTCAATGTGCACACCTCCCAGTTTCCGGGCGGCGAGATTCGCGCTGACTTGTTCGAAAAGCCAGTGTTCGCCAATGGTTTCGATTCCTCTTTGCAACCTCTGTGTGGCTGGAACACCTCGCTGGGCACGCCGGGCGGATCGCTCAACACGATCGGTCGCTGGAACAACGAGCTCTATCTCGGCGGAAATTTCGGAGGCTTCACTGCCGGCGTCGAGCGCATCAATCTGGGAACCAACGCAATCTCAACACTGGGCACGACCGAAACTACTGACGGATTCATCGGCGCGTTCGTTCCCTACAACGCGGGAAACGGCGAGCGGCTATACGTCATCGGCGCGTTCAACGGCATTCGGTTCAGCGGTGCCGAGTTGCCCGATTCGCGCGGCGTCGTTGCTTGGAATGGCACGACCACCACAACTTTGCCGGGTTCGCCGTATGCGCTGCCTTTGCATTTCGCGCAAACCGGCGGGCTCTGGAACAACAAGCTCGTCATCGCCGGTGCCGCCGGTGCCGCTCCTCAAAACGCCTTGCTAACCCTGTGGGATGGCATGACGTGGACCAAATTCAGCGATGAGTTCGAGGGAGCAGTTGCTCCAGTCATTTTCGCTGTCGAAAGTTTTGGCGGAAACCTGTATTTCGCAGGACGCTTCGATCGTATCCGCATGCCCGATGGACTCGGTGGCGTCGTGGTCACCGAGTCGCGCAACGTGATGGGCTACAACGGGACCGGTTTCTTCCCGGTTGGCGGCGGCGTGATCCGGCTCAGCAGTGTCCAAGGCTTCGGCATGTCGCTCAAGACCTTCAATGACGGCACCGGCGACGCGCTTTACATCGGCGGATCGTTCAACAGCTCGGCCGATGGATCGGTTCCGCTGCCTGGCGTCGCACGCTGGAACGGCACCGCGTTGACCCCAGTCGGCCAAGGCTTCCCGATCAGCCAGGTGCGTAGCCTGGAGGTCTACGATGACGGCACCGGTCAGGCCTTGTTCGCCGCCGGCACGTTCACAGCAGATCCACAAGCCGTGCCGATCCGCCGCTTGGCCAAGCTGGTCGGCAACAGGTGGATAGAAGTGGCCGGCGGCACCGGCAGCAATCCCTCACGCCTGATCGTTTTGCCGGACGGCCGTCTCGCCGTCGGCGGATCGTTCACCGAGGTTGGTGCAGTCGGAACCGTGCCTGGCTCCGGGCCGTCGAATGGACTCGCCATGATGAGTTGCGTACCGAATCCCTGATTCAAATCGAGGCGGTCGCTCGCAGTCGCTCAATTCGGGATCACTCAATGTGAGGATGCCTACCACCGATCGACATCCCGACATTTTCAACAATTCGATGTCCGGCTAGTTGCACCCACGCAACTAGAAATGCTCTGAACAATTTCTGCGGACAGACAGATAGGATCAAACGCACTGGTTTCAGACCACGGGATGGGTGGAGTTGATCAGAGCCCCACCTAGAAGCACCATTCCAGTGAGTTGAAGGGCGGCGCAAAGTTTGCACCGCCCATGTGACGCTGCGCCGGCGGCAACACTGCTGGTCGCAGCATGATCAGGAATCAGCGTGGGAAGGCGCTTTCGCTACTGCCGTCTGACTCATCGCTCCCGTCGTCTTCCTCCCCCGGCTCATCGGCCTCCTCCACTTCAGCTTCGGCTGCTTCCTCTTCAGCATCGGCTACTTCCGCTTCAGCATCGGCTGCTTCCACTTCAGCGTCGGCTGCTTCCGCTTCAGCATCGGCTGCTCCCACTTCAGCATCGGCCGCTTCCACTTCAGCATCGGCTGCTTCCACTTCAGCATCGGCTGCTTCCACTTCAGCATCGGCTGCTTCCACTTCAGCATCGGCCGCGTCAGCTTTTGCCTCAGCTTCGTCCGCTTCTGCGTCGGCCACCGCTACTTCAGCATCGGCCGCATCGGCCTTGGCCTCCGCCTCATCCGCTTTGGCTTCGGCGCTGCTTACCTCACTGCTGGTTTCTGTCGTCGTTTCGGTGGAGGTTTCAGTGCTGGTTTCCGTCGTGGTTTCCGTGGTTTCTTCGTAATACTCGATCTCCACGCTCTCGCTCACGAACTCCTGACTCTCGAAATACGTGTCGTATTCCCAGACTTCCTCATAGGCGGTGTCGTAGGTGTATACGTCGTAGCTCACATCGTTATAGATGGTGACGTACACGTCCATGGTCGGCACGGAATAGCTGCCGTTGCCGAATTCCCAGTACCCGAAAAAGTAGGGGACAGCTCCGGCCCAGCTGGAGAGTCGACCGAGGTCGTAGACGAGTCCGGACAAGGGATCGGCGGTGTACACGTAGCCCCGACTATCGATCGTGTATGGCCAGCCACTGCTTGGATCGAGGAACCAGACTTGTTGGCTCGCCCCTACCATGAATACCGAGTGCGACTTGGGATCGGTCTTCCAGCTCGATGACTTGTTGAAGGTGAGAGCTTTGGATGCCTTTGCGCCGCGTGGCGGAGCTTTGGCGCGAGCAGACTTGATCGGCTTCACCACCTTTCTCGCCATCTCCTTCTTGGCGGGATTGGCAGCCTCCGCCGTGCTGACCGCGACCATTCCCCCAACCCCGACCACCAACGCAGCGCTTAAAACGCAGCGCCCAATTGCGATACGCATGTTCAACCCCCAAATAAGCCGCAGATTGCGGCCGGCTGATTAGACACTTTCGCCACGACAAAAAGAAGACCCGGACGGGTTCAGGGAAAGGACCACATCAGGCTCCCCATCCAGTCGCCCAGCCCGCGTAGACAGCACACTCCGGTGGGCGCCGTCCCAAGTGATAGCGGCGGCCGGACCTTCAGTAGTTTTACGCCGTCATCGAACCAGACTATCCATTTGCGCACGCGCACTCAGGACAGCTGCGGAACTTCAACATCGGGTGGCTTGATCGAAATCACGCGCCAGTTCTTCATCAGTCCACACCACAAAATTCTCGCCAATCGGCGTGACCGAGCATCACAGATAATTCGCTGGAGCAGGCTTTTGTTGCGGGTGAGGGAAAGGATGGATTCGCGCTGGCGGTGCGTCTCAACTATCGCCGATACTGGCGATCCTTATTCAAAACTGGATCCGGATGAAGGCCTTGTCGACTGCCCTTGCCATCATGTCGTTTGCGACCCCCCTCGCGACCATTGCGCAGACCGAAGGAGTACGGCCGCAGGACCAGGAGGCTTTCAACAACTGCCTGCGCGCATTGCGCCCGGCCGCGGCGGCGCTCGGCATCACAAAAAGCACCTTCGATTCCCATACCACCACTCTCATTCCGGAAATGGGTGTGCTGGCACTGCTTGATGCGCAGCCGGAATTCACTACGCCGATCTGGGATTACCTCGCCGCACTGGTCGACACGCAGCGCATACGTGATGGAAAAGCGATGCTCGCAGCTCATCGCCCGCTGCTCGCCCGCGTAGCGACCAAGTATGGCGTTGATGCAGAAACCGTGGCGGCGGTGTGGGGCGTGGAAAGCGACTACGGCAAGACCTTCGGCAAGCGGCCGTTGCTGCAGTCGCTGGGCACGCTGTCGTGCTTCGGTCGGCGCCAACCGTTCTTTCGTGGCGAATTCTTCGCCACGCTCAAGCTATTGCAGTCAGGCGACCTGACATCAGACGGCCTGACCGGATCCTGGGCCGGTGCGTTCGGCCACACCCAGTTCATGCCGACCACTTACCAACGCATCGCGGTGGACGGTGACGATGACGGACGTCGGGACCTGGTCGGTAGCATTCCCGACGCGTTGGCTTCCACCGCCAACTACCTAAAAAAGGCGGGGTGGCGCAGCGGCGAGCGGTGGGGCTACGAAGTGAAACTGCCGACGGGCTTCGATTCCACGCTGGCCGGCCGCCGCAACAAGCGCCCGCTCAACGACTGGATTTCACGTGGTGTGAAACGGATCGACGGCACGCCGATCACCCTTTCCGACCGGCAGGCGGGGGTGCTGCTGCCGGCGGGAATCTTGGGGCCGGCCTTCATCGTGTTCCGCAACTTCGACGCCATCTATTCCTACAACGCCGCAGAGAGCTATTCGCTGGCCATCGCCACCCTTTCCGACCGGCTGCGCGGTGGCGGACCGCTGGTGGCGAGTTGGCCGACCGATGACCCGGGACTGGGTCGCGACGAACGCATGCAGCTGCAGAACCTGCTTCTTGCACGCGGCCATGACATCGGAGAAGCCGACGGCATGATCGGAACGATGACCCGTCGCGCCATCGTGGTCGAACAGCAACGCCTTGGCATGCAGCCACAGGACGGCCGCGCCGGACAGAAGATCCTGCAGGCGTTGCAGCGCGAGGTGCCTGCTTCGACGAGTAATCCGCGCCCTTCCGACTGACAGTATGGTGATCAGCTTGCTCTCCAACGAGCGTCCCGATAGTCCATGCCTAGTCCGCGAGTGAAGTGCAATCTGACCACTTTCTTCGATCAACAAGGTGGTAATTGGGCGGTGCAACGCACCTCGTGCGGAATAGTCCGATGCTGCATTAGGGAACATCTGAACAAGTCTGCCCCGTTGCGGTCATGGCAGGGTCAACGACAAGGGGTGGGAGCGGATGGACCAGATGAGTTTCGCGGATGCCGAGTACAGCGGCA
>JAYTAY010000380.1:0-15490 GCA_043737255.1 Luteimonas sp. | reverse complement strand
GCGACGCGTAGCTCGGCACGCCCTTGGGTTCCGGTTCGCTCACCACTTCGCTGGGCGCGTGCAGGCGGGTGCTGGCATCGGTGAAGGTTGGGCCGCTGTGGCAGGCGACACAGCCTGCGGTGCCGTTGAACAGCGCTTTTCCACGTTGCGCGGCAACGGGATCGAAACTGCCTGCCGGCGGTGGCGGAGCGGCCAACGAAAGCTGATAAACCTGCAACGCGGGCAGCTTGCTGCTGATCTGGTCGTCGGTGCCGTTGGTGACGTTCACACCCGTGCGCGATTCGGTGAAGGTGCCATGCCCGCCCATCTGGGTGACGCCGACATAGCGGTTCCAGTACGCGATCTCGTCGCCGTCGCCGGTGGCCGTGATGCGGTCAATCCCCGCCAGGCCGTACGCAGGCGGAATGACCTGCGGCCCGTTGCGGCCATCCTGGTTGTAGCGCGGATCGTATTTGCCCTTGCCCCAGGAGCTGTAGACGGCTTTCTGTTTCGCGGTCAGCGCCGGCGACAGCGCGATAATCGCGCCGGGATCGAGGTCGCGGTTGGGCCATCCGTCGAGCCGCCTGCCGATGCCCGGCGCGAACGAATCGTCCACGGTCGAGTGGCACAACGCGCAGGTGACGCCAACCCGTGTCAGCGTGTCCTTGCCGTCGATGGTTTCGACATGGCCCTTGAGGCCGACGACGGCGTCGAGCTTCAGCAGCGCCACCGTGGTGTCGGGGCTGGTGAGGCTGATCGACTTGTCCTGGATGCCTTTCACGACAGCAGGCGGCAGCGCTTCGGCGTCCACCTTCAATCCGACCGACAGCGCGGTGGTCGGATCGACCGCCATGCGGATCACTTCGTGAAGGCGCAACGTGTCGGTCCAGAGCGTCTCGTCGCCGAACGTATCGAAGCGGAAGATCTGCTTGCCCTGCTCGATCATCGCCGGATCAAGAGACGCCGCAGTCGCCGGCGTGTCGGACAGGGCGCGGTTCGCATCGGGCCCGGCACTGGTGCATCCGGCCAGCATCACGACCAGCAGCAACGGCATGCAGCCTTGCAATGATCGGGAATAACGCTTGATTGTGTTCATTTGCGTTTGTCCTCATTGAATCGGGGCGGTGGCCAGGAAGATCTGAACAATGCGTCTTTGGTGGGGAGCGACGGAAGTCGCGACTCGACCTTCAGTCGCGACTTCCGTCGCTCCCACGCTCCGCGGGAAGTCCCCCTGCGGACGAGATCCGGGCCGTTGTCAGTCAACCGATGCTTCGAGACCGCGGTCGCCCTGCACCGCCAGTATCGGCTCCAGCCGCTGCAACACCGCCGCTGTCATGCGATCACACCGCGCCCCCAGGAAGGGAAACGAATCGGTCAGCGTTGATGACAGCGTGCCGTGCAGCGCAGTGCGCAACAGCCGGCGTGCCCGGAACAGACGGGTCTTGACCGTCTCGCTGCGGAGATCCAATGCGAGTGCGGTTTCCTCGACCGTGCACTCCTCGATCTCACGCATGACGAAGACGATCCGGAAGGGTTCAGGCAGGTCGTCGATGGCGTGCTCGACCAGCCGCCGGATCTGTTCTCGCGCGACCGCCGCGGCCGGATCCTCGTTGCCGAACTTCGACGGAAACGCAATCACCTGTCCGCCTTCGAATTGCGACCTTTCGATCTGGTCGATGTCCACGGTGGGACGGCGTTGCCGCAGGCGGCCATACGCTTCGTTGAGCACGATCCGGGTCATCCAGGTCAGCAGCGCCGCGTCGCCGCGAAACGTCGCGAGTTTCTCGAACGCATGCAGGTACGACGCCTGCACCACGTCCTCCGCTTCGGCGTCGTCGTTGAGCACGCCGCGCGCGACGCGGAACAGGCGCTGGTTGCAGCGCCGCATGATGTGGCGGAAAGCCTCGCGATGGCCGTGCTGCGCGAGTTCGACAAGCGCACTGTCATCCAGGGCGGCATAGTCGATCGCGAGCGCAGGTTCGTGCGTGGCCATGGCGTTTTCCCTTGTACTACTGATCGGATGCAGCAGCGCGTGCGAGGTTCCCGATCACGGCGACAGCGCCGCCAGGATGTCCCGGCGCCAGGGCTCCTGCCCGAATTGCCCCAGCAGCCGGCGGGTCACCATCGAGACGCCGTGCATGCGCGCGCCGCGTGAGGCAATGCACTCGTGGGTGGCCTGGATGACGACGGCGACCCCGCGCGGTTGCAGGACGCGGTCGAGCGTGTCGGCAATCTCGGCGGTCAGGCGCTCCTGGATCTGCAGGCGGCGGCCGTAGGCATCGACCAGACGGGCGAGTTTCGAGATACCGACGATACGCTTGCCGGGCAGGTAGGCGACGTGCGCCGTGCCGCGGATGGCCGCCATGTGGTGTTCGCACACCGACTGCAGCGGGATGTCACGAAGCAGCACGAGATCGTCATAGCCGCCGGCCTCGTCGAACGTGCGGCTGAGAATGCTGTCCGGATCGAGTTGATAGCCGCCAAACCATTCCTCGTACGCACGCACCACGCGCGCGGGCGTCGCCAAAAGTCCCTCTCGCGAGGGCTCGTCCCCGGCCCAGCGGATCAGTGTGCGCACCGCGGCCTCCGCTTCCTGACGCGACGGACGCCCGGCATTGGACGACAGGCCTGGCAACGGAGCGACCTGTTCAACGAACGGCTGTTGGACATCGAGCATGGCATTGCCTTGTTGCGGATGGAGTTCCCGTTCGATGTGGTTGCGCAATCCAGGTTCCCGCGCAACAGCGTGATGAGGGCCGATGTGGAGCTCTACTGCGCAGCGTCACCAATCGCCTTACTGGCAAGGCCAGTGAGGTGCATACTCAGGTTCGATTCCGTGGCGCTTTCGCTGCATGACCGATATCAAGTCCAAGCACCGGGATTCGAGGCAGCCCGGAAATGCCTTGCACCCCGGGGGCGCGACCAATCCAGCGGGCGCTGTCGCCAGCGCACCGCCGCCGCAGCGTGATGACCTGCCGTTGATCGTCGGCATCGGCGCGTCAGCCGGCGGGCTGGAGGCCTTCAAGAGTTTCTTCGCGCACATGCCGGTCGACAGCGCGATGGCCTTCGTGCTGGTGCAGCACCTGGCGCCGCAGCACACCAGCCTGCTGGCGGAACTGGTCGGGCGCAGCACCACCTTGCCGGTGCTGGAAGCGGCCGACGGCGAGCCGGTGCGGCCGGGTCATGTGTATGTGATCCCGCCCGACGCCACCCTCACCATCGCCGACGGCACGCTGCAGCTGACCAGGCCGGCGCCGCCACGACAGCACCGCTGGCCGATCGACACCTTCTTCATGTCGCTGGCCGAGGACCAGGGCGATCGCGCGGTCAGCATCGTGTTGTCGGGCAGCGGCAGCGACGGCGCGCGCGGGTTGCGCGCGGTCAAGGAGCACGGCGGGCTGACGCTGGCGCAGGCCGGCTTCGACCACGTCGCCATGAGCGGCATGCCGGCCAGTGCGGCGGCGACCGGACTGGTCGACGACGTGTTGCCGGTCGAACAGATGCCAGCGCGGTTGCTGGCGCACCAGCAACACCTGCGCGTTGCGCGCGAGCAAGCCGGGCCGGACGGCATCCGCCACGACGTGCCCAGCCACCTGCAGGAAATCGCCCGCCTGCTGCATGCCGACAGCGGCCACGATTTCAGCCAGTACAAGGAAAAAACCCTGGTCCGGCGCATCCAGCGTCGGATGCAGGTCTTGCAGGCGACGACCGTGCCGGACTACATCCAGCACCTGCGCGAGCAGCCGGCCGAGCTGGAGCACCTGTTCCGCGAGTTGCTGATCAGTGTCACCGAATTCTTCCGCGACCCGGCCGCGTTCGAGTTACTGGCCGAGCGCGTGATCCCGGCGCTGCTGGCCGGCAAGCACGCCGCCGACACCCTGCGCGTTTGGGTGCCCGGCTGCGCCACCGGCGAGGAAGCCTATTCGATCGCAATTGCGTTGAAGGAGGCGATGGGTCCGGACCCGGGCCACGGCCAGCCCAAGGTGCAGATCTTCGCGACCGACATCGACGACCGGGCCCTCGCATTCGCGCGCGCCGGGCGTTTTCGCGGGCCGGTGCCAGGCGTGTCACCAGATCGGCTGGAGCGCTGGTTCCAGCAGCAGGGCGATGACTATGTCGTGGCCAAGTCGATCCGTGAGCTGTGCATCTTCTCCCAGCACAGCGCCATCAAGGACCCGCCCTTCACGCGGCTGGACCTGGTCTCCTGCCGCAACCTGCTGATCTACATGAATGCCGAATTGCAGGAGCGGCTGGTGCGGGTCTTCCATTACGCGTTGTCGCCCGGTGGCTATTTGTTGCTGGGGCCGTCGGAAAGCCTGTCGCGCAATGCACGGCTATTCAAGGTGGTGGACAAGAAGCATCGGCTGTACCTGCGCCGCGAGGACGTCAGTGGGCGATTGCCTGCGCTGTCCGCGCACTACGGGCCCAATCCCGGCTTCGCTGCCGCGGCGCGTGTCGCGACAACAGCACGTCCCCGCGCCGAGGATCTGATCGAACGCAATAGCCGTCGCGTGTTGGAACGGCATTCCCCGGCCTACGTGGTCATCGACAGCCAACATGACGTGTTGCGTTTCAGTGGTGACACCGGCCGTTACCTGCAGCCGACGTCTGGCGCGGCCAGCCTCAACCTGTTCGCACTGCTGCACAAGGGTTTGCGCGCGAGCGCGCGCAGCGCCGTGCAGCAGGCGTTCGCGCAGCACCGCACGGTGCTGCAGGATGGCCTGTCGCTCAAGATCGATGGACTAAGCCGCTCGCTGCAATTGATCGTCGAGCCGCTGCCGGAGAGCGATGGCGGCGGCCAGCTGTGCGTGGTCGCGTTCCGCGAGCGCGAGACGCCACCGACCACCAGTGCCGACGGCAGCGCCGACAACGGCCGGGCGCAGCAACTGGAACAGGAACTGGATTCGGCGCGGTGGCAGCTGCAGACTGCGATCGACCAGCAGGAAACCGCCAACGAAGACCTGAAATCAGCCAACGAGGAATTCCAGTCGGTCAACGAGGAATTGCAATCTTCCAACGAGGAACTGGAGACTTCCAAGGAGGAGATGCAGTCGATCAACGAGGAACTGCAGATCGTCAACGCCGAGTTGTACTCCAAGAACGGTGCATTGCTTCGTGCCAACAGCGATCTGCAGAACCTGATGGAAAGCACCCAGATCGCGACCCTGTTTTTGGATACGCAGTTGCGGGTGACCGGCTTCACCCCGGTGATCACCGCGCTGTTCCATCTACGCCAAAGCGACATCGGCCGCCCGATCACCGAGATCTCCTCGCGCATTCCGTATCCGGACCTCGAGCACGACGTGCGCGAGGTGTCGCGCAGCCTGTCGGTGGTCGAACGCCTGCTGCAGGGTCACGCCAATGGGCCGATCTTCATGGCTCGGATGCGGCCTTATCGCACCGTCGAAAACGTCATCGACGGCGTGGTGCTGACCTTTACCGACATCACCGAGCGCCGCCGGCACGAGCTCGAGCGCGGCCAGCTGGCGGCGATCATCGACTCGTCCAAGGACATGATCATCGGCCACGCCCTGGACGGCGTCATCACCAGCTGGAACGCCAGCGCCGTCGCCACGCTGGGGTGGTCCCCCGACAAGGTGATCGGCAAATCGCTGTCCTTGCTGCTGCCCAAAGACTCGTCGCTGTTCTCGGAGCTGCTGCAAACTTGCGCAAACGCCAAACCGGCGGAGTTCGAGACGATCTGGTGGACGAGCGACGGCGGTCAGGTGCAGGTCGCGGTGTCCTGTTCGCCGGTGCACGACGCTGCCGGCGCAGTGATTGCGGGCTCGTTGATCGCGCGGGATATCGGCGAGCGCCTGCGCTCGGAGCAGGTCATCCAGGCCAGCCAGCGACGGTTGGGCCAACTGATCGAAAACACCACAGCCGGTGTCGCGGAGGTCGCGCCCGACGGGCACTTCGTACTGGTCAACCCGGCGTTTTGCGAGATTGTCGGGCGTAGCGCCAAAGACCTGCATGGTCTGCGGATGCAGGACATCACCCACCCCGAGGATTTGCCGGCCAGCGAGCAGGCGGTGCAGACGCTGCTCGCCGGCGGCCCGGCCGTGCAGCTGGAAGAGCGCTATCTGCGTCCTGACGGGTCGGTAGTGTGGGTCATCAACAACGTTTCCGCGGTGGTGGGCAGCGAGACACCGCATGTGCTCGCGGTGGTGCAGGACATCAGTGAGCGCCGTCGCGCGGCGCAGCACCGGGAACTGTTGCTCGGCGAACTCAACCACCGGGTCAAGAACACCCTGGCCAGCGTGCAGTCGATTGCATTGCAGACGCTGGCCAATGCGGCGTCGCCGCAGGCGTTCAAGGACTCCTTCCTGTCGCGCCTGCAAGCCTTGTCCAACACCCACAACCTGTTGGCGGAGGACGCCTGGAACGGGGTCGGGCTGCACCAGGTCGTACTGAGTGAACTGGCGCCATACCAGCGCGACGGGCAGGCGCGGGTGGATTGCAGTGGCGCCGATATGCAGCTGACGCCAAAGGCCGCACTCGCCTTGAGCATGGCGCTGCACGAACTGACCACCAACGCGGTGAAATATGGCGCACTATCGGTGCCTCAGGGGCGGGTCGGGGTGCATTGCGAAGTGCAACAGAGAGACGACGCAGCGTGGCTGCATCTGCAGTGGCGCGAAACCGGCGGGCCGGTCGTCACGCCGCCCTTGCGCCGCGGCTTCGGCTCACGGCTGATCGCCGAAGGGCTGGGTTACGAGCTGGACGGCCAAGTGTCGCTGCTGTTCGAATCGACGGGCGTGGTCTGCGATATCGATGTCCCCCTGTCAGAAGTCGCCAGCACCGCATGAACGCCCAGGCGTCCAACCCTTGCGTGTTGATCGTGGAGGACGAGATGTGCCTGGCGATGATGCTGGAAGACATCCTCATGGATGCCGGTTACGACGTGCGCAAAGCCGCCCGCCTGCCCGCCGCGCTGCAACTGGTGCAAACCGAACCTTTCGACGTCGCCATCCTCGACATCAACCTGGCCGGCAAGGAAGTCTTCCCGGTGGCCGACGCACTGAGCCACCTCGGCGTCCCGTTCCTGTTCACCTCCGGCTACGGCCACAACGGCGTCCCCGCCGAATACCGCCAGCGCCCGATGCTGCAAAAACCCTACAACGTGGAGTATTTGCAGCAAACGCTGAGCGCGTTGCTCCAGGCGCGGGCGTAGGAGCGCACCTGGGCGCGACGAGGCGCTACCGGTAACGCCCCATCGCGCCCCGGTGCGCTCCTACGCCCCGAAGGAAGTTCCCTTGGGGGACAAAAACGACGGCCACACGCTTGCAAACAACACCGTCGCCGGTTGCAATGCGGTCATGCGCCCACGCTCGCTACCGACACTCCTGTTGCTTGCCATGCTGACCGCCTGCACGCACGCGCCATCGCGCAATCCGCTGGCGAAGTGGGTGCCATCGCCCAACCACAACGCACGCCAGGCGATCCTGATCGTGCTGCACGCCACCGAGCAGGACTCCGTCGAGAAAAGCCTGGTCACCCTGCGCACGCGCAACAGTGGCGGCCGGGTCAGCGCGCATTACCTGATCGGGCGCGACGGGGACCTGTACCAACTCGTTGCCGACGAACGCCGCGCATGGCATGCCGGTGGTGGCCGCTGGGGCACGATCACCGATGTGAATTCATCGTCGATCGGCATCGAGCTCGACAACAACGGCAGCGATCCGTTTTCGCCCGCACAGATCGCGACCTTGCTCCGTTTGCTGGATGACCTGTGCACCCGCCTCGACATCCCGCGCACGCAAATCATCGCGCATGCCGACATGGCGCCCACGCGCAAGCGTGATCCCAGCCGGCTGTTCCCGTGGCAGCAACTGGCTGATGCCGGGTTCGGACGCTGGCCGGAAGCGGTGCTGCCGGAAGCGCCCGTTAATTTCGATGCCGTACAAGCGCTGCGCGTGCTCGGTTATCCGATGGATGATCCCGCTGCTGCGATTCGCGCATTCCACCGCCATTTCCGCGGCATCGACAGTGATGCCGGAACGCTGGATGCAGACGACGCGCGAATGCTTTACTCGCTGACGCGAGCCCCCCGTTAGATAGCAGCCGGCTCTCTGTAGGAGCGCACCTGGGCGCGATGAGGCGTTACCGGGAAAGCCGCATCGCGCCCAGGTGCGCTCCTACAACGGACGGAAGTCCGCGGGGCAGGAAACTCTCCGTGTGACGAATCTGGCGTGTTACACCGCTCCCACCCGCCGGCGCACCGCATCCATATCCCGCACCGGCCTTAGTTCGATGCAGCCGGTTTGCGCCCATGGAAATTCCGATGCGATGCGCGTGGCTTCCTCGATGTCCGCAGCCTCGATCAGGTTGAAGCCGGCCAGCACTTCCTTCGTTTCCGCGAACGGGCCATCGATGATGCTGGTGCGGCCGTTGAGGATCCGTATCGACTTCGCGGTTGCAGGTGGCTCCAGTTGCTGCGATCCGAGCAGGCATCCTTCTGCGCGCAATGTGTCGGCATGCTCGAAGCAGCTGCGCATCCGCGTGTCGAATTCGCCCTCGGGCAGCGCATCGAGCAGCGTGTCGTCGGTGTAGATCAGCATCAGGAATTGCATGGCGTCCTCGGTGTCTGTGTACAAGCTCTTTCTTTTGCAGGTGCGAATTTATTCGCACGTCTTTGATCTTCAGCCAGGAGCGTGCGAATGAATTCGCACCCACAACCGGCGGGGCAACCGAACACTCAGACCTGCTGCACACATGCCGCCGCGCGCTCCAGCAACAATGTACGTTCGCGTGCATTGCGGGTCAGCGCGGCCGCACGCTCGAATTCCGCACGCGCTTCGTCCGACCGCTCGAGTTTCTTGAGCAAGTCACCGCGCACAGCGGGCAGCAGGTGATAGTGCTGCAACAACGGCTCCGCGACCAGCGTATCGGCGAGTGCGAGACCCGCTGCCGGGCCGAACGCCATGCCCAACGCAACCGCGCGATTCAACTCGACCACCGGCGAAGGCGCAATCGATGCAAGCGTCGCGTACAAATCGGCGATGCGCACCCAGTCGGTGTCCTCGGCGCGCAGCGCACGCGCATGGCACGCAGCGATGGCGGCCTGCAGCGCATAGGCGCCGCGCGCGCCACCGAGTTGTTCGGCGCGGTCCAGCGCCACCAGGCCACGACGGATCAGCAATCGATCCCAGCGCGCTCGATTCTGCTCAAGCAGCAGGATGGGCTCGCCCGACGGACCAACCCGCGCCGCCGCGCGCGATGCCTGGATCTCCATCAACGCAACCAGACCGTGCACTTCGGGTTCGTGCGGCACGAGTCCGACAAGTACGCGTCCCATGCGCAATGCTTCTTCGCACAACGAAGGCCGCATCCAGTCATCGCCTGTGGACGCTGTGTAACCTTCATTGAAGATCAGGTAGATCACGCCGAGCACCGACGACAGCCGCTCGGCCAGTTGCTCCTTGCGTGGCACCTCGAACGGCACCTGTTCCTTCGCCAGCAAGCGCTTGGCGCGGACGATGCGCTGCGCGATGGTCGGCTCCGATACCAGGAACGCGCGCGCAATCTCATCGGTGGTCAAACCGCCGAGTAGCCGCAAGGTCAGCGCAACCTGCGCTTCCGTGGACAACATCGGATGACACGCGGTGAACACCAGCCGCAACAGGTCATCGCCGATGTCGTCATCGAGTCTGTCTTCAAGCCCGGAGGCGTCCATCTTGTTGGCCTCGAGTTCGTGGCCGAGTTGCTCGTGTTTGTGTTGCACCAGCTTGCGATGCCGCAGACGATCGATCGCGCGGTGTTTGGCCGTCGCCATCAGCCATGCACCCGGGTTGTCCGGTACGCCCGACTGCGGCCAATGTTCCAGCGCAGCCACCAACGCATCCTGCGCGAGCTCTTCCGCAACACCGACATCGCGCACCATCCGCGCAATGCCGGCGATCAGCCGCGGCGCTTCGATCCGCCAGACTGTGTCGATGGTGCGATGGGTGTCGGTCGTCGTCATGACGCGTGATCACACCATCGACCATGCCCTGGTGCAAGTCATGCCGCTTGCAAAATACTTTTTTCTCGTCATTCCCGCGAAGGCGGGAACCCATGCCGGTACATTGTCAGATCGCCAAGATTGCTCTGCGGAAGGTCTACCCGCATGGGTTCCCGCCTTCGCGGGAATGACGAGCAACCGCGTTAAGTTTCCCGAATCCCAATGTCATGCCGACACCGCATCCACATCCATGTAAAACACTTCCCACAAGTGCCCGTCGAGGTCCTGGAAGCCGTGCTGGTACATGAAGCCGTGGTCCTTCGATTCCATTGGCGTTGTCGCGCCGGCAGTCACGGCGTCGGCGACCATCTTGTCGACCTTGGCGCGGCTGTCGCAGGACAAGGCCACCAGCACTTCGGTGCTTTTGGTCGCATCGACAAGCGATTTGTGGGTGAAGGTCTTGAAGAACGATTCGACCAGCAGCATGACGAAACTGTCCTCACCCACGATCATGCAGGTGGCGTTCTCATCGGTGAACTTTGGATTGAACGAGAAACCAAGCTTGGTGAAAAATGCGATGGATGCGTCGAGGTTCTTGACCGGGAGATTGACGAAGATTTGCGTGGCCATGACGACTCCTTTTTTGAAGTATTTGAAATGTTGATGGGATGTCAGTGTGTTTTCGGGTGGTTTACACGAAACGCCTGACCCACCTCTCCGTCATCCCAGCGTTCGCTGGGATGACGGCAAAAATGCTGTCCTCAATCTGCCCAATGCCACCGCCTGCGAACGCTATTGCATGGAATGCAGGCCGAACATGTTGCCTTCGGTGTCAAACGCCAGCGCGATGAATCCGTACTCGCCAATGGACATCTTCTCGCGCTGGATTCGCCCACCCGCTGCGGCGACACGGCCCGCTTCGACCGCGCAGTCGGCGCAACTGAAATAGACCAGCGTGCTGTTTCCGCCAGAGGGAAACCCGTCCATCCTGACCAATGCGCCATTGGCGCCGTAGCGCTCCATGTCCCCCGGAAATGCCAACATCTCGATCCCGGGGCCATCGTCCGTCTCGGGAGGGTTGAGTTTCTCTAGCGTGATCTGCAGGACCGATTCGTAGAATTTCCGTGCGCGCTGCAGGTCCTGCACGTAGATCTCGAACCAGTTTACGGAATTGCTTGCCATGGTATTTCTCCTTCGGGAACGTAGTGACGACCGCCTCGGAACACGCGGCGAGATTTACATCTCGACGATGATCTTGAAGCCGCCAAAGATCATGCGCTTGCCGTCGAACGGTAGCGATTTGGGGTCCATCATGTCGGCCAGGCGCGGATCGGCCATGACCTTCTTGTTGATGCGATCGCGTTGCGTGCGTGACTTGTAGACGATCCACGAGAACACCACGGTCTCGTCTTTTTTCAGCTTGACGCTCTGCGGGAACGAGGTCAGCTTGCCCATCGGCACGTCGTCGCCGACGCATTCGATGTACTGCAGCGCACCGTGCTCCATCCAGATTTTTCCCGCTTTCTGCGCCATGCGGCGATAGGCAGGCAGGTTTTTCATCGGTACAGCCAAAATAAAACCATCGACGTAATTCATACATCCTCCGTAGGCTGGGTTGGCTTCATCAACCCAGCATGGTGCAAGCAAAGGCGCCGGGCTGATGAAGCCAACCCAGCCTGCGGATCAGGATTGGTTGTTCGTGACCTGCTCGCGCAGGCGTTGTTCCTGCTCACGCAATTCGGGCGTGAACTCGGCGCCGAAATCCTCGGCCTCGAACACGGGACGGATTTCGATCTCCGAATCCCCGGGCATCGGATTCGGGCAGCGCCGGACCCACTCGATCGCCTCGTCCATCGAGCGCACTTGCCACAGCCAGAAGCCGGCCACCAGCTCCTTGGTTTCGGCGAACGGGCCGTCCACCACGGTGCGCTTGCTGCCCGAAAACGCGACGCGCACGCCCTTTGAGCTTGGGTGCAACCCTTCGCCCGCGAGCATGATTCCGGCATTGACCAATTCCTCGTTGAACCTGCCCATGTCGGTCAGCAGTTGTTCGCTCGGCATCGCGCCGGCTTCGGATTGCTTGCTGGCCTTGACCATCACCATCACTCTCATGGCACATCTCCGTTCGGTTTCAGGGTGAGAACACGCTTGCCGCTGCTGGGCTCTTGTCTTGACGACGAACCAGACGCTGCGAAATCGACACGCAAGGCGAAATTTTTCTGAACGAACGAAAGGAATCGTTAAAACTTGGAAGGTGTGCCGTCGCGCGACTGCATGTCGGAGCGCGAGGCTTGTTACGTTGCGTTTGTAGAGCGGAGCTTGCTCCGCTGCTTTTTCGCGTCAACACCCAGGAGCAGCGGAGCAAGCGCCGCTCTACACAGCCACAGCATGCGGAAGCGTCATGTCCAATTTCATCCAGATCACCCCGTTCATGCATGTCCAAGACCTGGAAAAGGCGCTGGTCTTCTTCAGCGACATCCTCGGCTTCAAGACGCTGTTTCGTGCCGATAGCTATGCCTACATCCATCGCGAAACCGTGGGTATCCGCATCCTGCAGAACGACGTTGCGGACAGAAAACCGAACGGCGATCACCGCTTTGCCTACTGCGTGGACGTGCGCAATGTCGACCCGCTGTACGCGGAACTGAAACCAAAGCTCGACACCCTGCCCGCAGGCGATGTGCACGGGCCCGCCGACAAGGAATACGGACAACGCAAATTGCTGGTGCTGGCGCCGGACGGCAACCTGCTCGCCCTCGGCCACGCGATCGCGAATTTGTAGGCATGTTTGCTTCTGTGGGAGGGGCTTCAGCCCCGACGCTTGCGGAATATCAGCGTCGGGGCTGAAGCCCCTCCCACAAACCGCCCGCACCTGCCGCGGTCCCGCCCTTGCGCAGTCGCACGACCGAAGACGATGCACTACATTGGTGCAATGTCATCGCCCACGGACGCCCCAGCTGCGCTGGAAATCCTGACCACGCCCGTGGTGTGGGCCGATGCCGACGGACGGATCGAGGGCTGCAACACCGCGTTCGCCCGTTGGCTCGGCGTCAGCGCGCGGCGGTTGCCGGAACAGCCGCTGGCGGCCATCGAAATCGACGGCGATGGCTTGCAACAAGCGCTTTCGACCGGCCTTGATGGCGGATCGGTGCGCTTGCGGCGGATCGCATTGAGTTGCCTCGGCGGCGAGATGCGCTTCGCCGACGCATGGCTGTCGCAACGGGAGTCCGGTGGCTGGTTGCTGGAGGCGCATCCGGTCGATGAGTTTCCCGGCGACGATCCGGCCATCGCGATGCCATCGGCCCTGTCGGCGGCACTGAAAGGCCTTGCCCACGAACTGCGCAATCCACTGGCCGGCCTGAAAGGCGCGGCGCAATTGCTGGCGCGGCGCATCAGCGATCCGGATGCGCGCGAACTCACGCAACTGATCGAGGCGGAAGTGGAACGGCTGACCGCGCTGCTCGATCAACTGTTGTCGCCGAAACCGCGGCAACCGCATGCGCCGCTCAATATCCACAGCGTGCTCGAACGTGTGTTGCGGCTGGCCGAAAGCGATGCCGGCTGGGCCGTGCGCATGACCCGCGACTACGATCCTAGCCTGCCGGAATTGCCGGGCGATGCCGACCGCCTGGTGCAATCGGTCTGGAACCTGGTGCGCAATGCGATCGAAGCCGGCGCCGCCAACGTCACGCTGCGCACGCGCGCCGAGCATGGCGTGCGCATCGGCGATGCGATCCACGCGCTTGCGTTGCGGCTGGAGATTGTCGACGACGGTCGTGGCGTGCCCGAAGACCTGACCGAACGCCTGTTCCTGCCGCTGGTCACCGGTCGCGCCGATGGCACCGGTCTTGGTTTGGCGCTCGCGCAGCAGGTGGCACGTGAACATCGCGGCGCGCTCGCGTATCGCTCGCGGCCGGGGCATACGGTGTTCACGGTGTTGTTGCCGATGATGGATGTGGAGCCGGGCGATGGCTAGGAATTTCAAGGACGAGGTCACCGCGAATGCGCTGCAGATTTCCGTTTGCGTATTGCACATCGTTGTCCCCCAAGGGGACTTCCTTCGGGGCGTAGGAGCGCCCCATGGGCGCGATGTGGCTTTCCCGGCAACGCCCATCGCGCCGACGGGGCGCTCCTGCAAACCACGCACAGGAATCCAGGCTGCATGAGCACGCCACGCATCTGGGTCGTCGACGACGACCGCGCCGTACGCTTCGTCCTCGCCACCGCATTGCGCGAAGCCGGCTACGCCGTCGATGCATTCGACAGCGCGCAATCGGTGCTCGACGCATTGCACGCCCGCATCACGCCCGACCTGCTGTTCACCGATGTGCGCATGCCGGGCGACGACGGCCTGGTACTGCTCGACAAGCTCAAGGCCGGGTATCCGCAATTGCCGGTGATCGTGATGTCCGCCTACACCGACATCGCCAGCACCGCGGGCGCGTTTCGCGGCGGCGCGCATGAGTTCCTGTCCAAACCGTTCGATCTGGACGCCGCCGTCGCGTTGGCCGCGCGCGCGCTTCCGGATGAGCGCCACGAGGCCTCTGTCGATGTCGCGAAAGAGGCGTCCGTCGTCGACACGACCGCCGACGCACTCCTCGGCGACACGCCGCAGATGCGCGCCCTGTTCCGCGCCATCGGCCGCCTTGCGCAAGCGCCGCTCAGCGTGCTGATCATTGGTGAAACCGGCACTGGCAAGGAGCTGGTCGCACGCGCGCTGCACCGCGAATCGCCGCGCGCACGCAGACCATTCGTTGCCTTGAACACCGCGGCGATTCCAGCCGAGTTGCTCGAAAGCGAACTGTTCGGCCATGAGGCCGGCGCGTTCACGGGCGCCAACAAACGCCATGTCGGCCGTTTCGAGCAAGCCAACGGCGGCACCCTGTTCCTCGACGAGATCGGCGACATGCCGTTGTCATTGCAGACGCGCTTGCTGCGCGTGCTGGCCGAAGGCGAATTCTTCCGCGTCGGCGGCCGCGAGCTGATCCGCGTCGATGTACGCGTCATCGCCGCGACGCATCAGGATCTGGACGCACACGTCATCGATGGCCGCTTCCGCGCCGACCTGCTGCATCGTCTGGATGTCGTGCGCCTGCACTTGCCGCCATTGCGCGAGCGCAAAATGGACATACCGCAACTCGCCGAACGTTTCCTTGCGGCGGCATCGCGCAAACTCGGCGCATCCGCCAAGCGCTTCGCCAAACCGGCGCTGGAAAAACTGCAGGCCCATGATTGGCCCGGCAACGTCCGCGAACTGGAAAACCTTTGCTGGCGCCTGGTCGCACTGGCGCCTGGCGAGAGCATCACACTGCACGATCTCGACGCTGGATTCGTGCCGACCACAACGTCGAGCAGCACGCACAAGTGGGACGAGGCGCTGGCGGATTGGGCGCGCATGAAACTGGCCAATGGCGATCAGCGCGTGCATGCCGAAGCGCTCGACCGGTTCGACCGCGCGTTGCTCGGCGCCGCGCTCGCACACACCGGCGGGCACCGCAGCGAAGCGGCCGCCAAACTCGGGCTGGGCCGCAACACGCTCACGCGCAAGCTGGGGCCGGGGCGCAAGCC
>JAYTAY010000379.1:0-7216 GCA_043737255.1 Luteimonas sp. | reverse complement strand
GTGGCGACCGGCGGGTTCCTGTCGCGACTTCCATCGCTCCCACAGCAATCACCGATGTTTTTGAATTTTTGTGAATCAGCGGCTGCGCAACACCCACGTTTGATGGATGCGCGGGTTGCGGACAAAGTCGGCAGGGATCGTTTCAGCGCTGATATCCACGCACTCCGCAAACTGCACGACCGCATCCCGGTCAAGTTTGAAGCGGCGGAAGTTGTTGGAAAAATACAACGTCCCACCCGGCGCGAGCCGCGCAACGGCCGCATGCAACAGCCGCACATGCTCGCGCTGGATGTCGAAATCGCTGGCGCGCGCGGAGTTGGAAAACGTGGGCGGGTCACAGAAGATCAGATCGTATTCGCCGCGATCGCTGCCAAGCCAGCCCATCGCATCCGCCTGCACCAGCCGGTGTTTGTGGCCACTGAATCCGTTTTCCAGCAGGTTGTCCGTACACCACTGCAGATATGTCGCCGACAAATCCACGGTCGTGGTCTGGCGCGCACGCCCAACGGCTGCATGCACGGTCGCGGCGCCGGCATAACCGAACAGGTTCAGAAACCGCACATCCTCGGCTTCTTCCTGGATGCGAAGCCGCAAGGGCCGGTGATCGAGAAACAGTCCGGTATCGAGATAGTCGAACAGGTTGACGCGCAACTTCGCCGCGCCTTCGCGCACTACCAGGAACTCGCCGCGCTGGTCGAAGCGACCGTATTTTGAGCCGCCCTTGCCGATCGAGCGCGTCTTCAACGCGATCCGTTCCTTGGGCAGGTCGAACACCTCGCGCGCTGCGGCCAGCAGTTCGTTGAGACGATGCCGCGTGGTGGCTTCGGGGATTTCCGCAGGCGCTGCGTATTCCTGCACATGCAGCCAGATCTCGCCTCTTGGCTCGGCGGAATAGACATCAATCGCAGCCGCATATTCCGGCAGGTCGGCGTCGTAGGCGCGGTAGCAAGTGACAGCATCGCGCTGCAGCCAAGGCTTCAACTTTTTCAGATTCTTGCGCAGGCGGTTGGCGACCATCATCGCGCCGTCGGACAGCGCTTGTGGCTGCGCTTCGCTGGCAGGCTGCGCGCGCACCGCAATTGATATCGGATCACATACGATCAACGCGCACTCCAGTGCGCCATTGAACATCTGGTATTTCCTTTGCGCGCGCAGGCCGGTGGCGTACGCCAGCTCGGCATCGCCACAGAGCAGGCTCGCGCGCCAATCCGGCGTTGCCTGCTTGAGGGCGTTGCCAAGCGCACGATACAGGGCGGGGTCGGCGGCGAGGCGGGCGTCGTAAGGAGGATTGCAGACGACGAGCCCGCGCAATTGCGCATCACCACCGGTGAACGCAGGCGTCAACTGCTCGACCGCAGTCACTTTGTATTGGATGACTGCTGCCACGCCAGCCGCCTCGGCATTCTCCCGGGCAGCACGAATCGCATGCGGATCACTGTCACTGCCGAAAAACACCGACCGCAATTCCTTCCTGCCGATCGCTTCACGCTCACGCGCCTCGCTCCGCAATATCGACCACTGCATCGCATCGAAGCCCCGCCAGCGACTCGGCGCAACGCCTCCAGTCCGCAACAACCCGGGCGCGACATCCGCTGCCATCAGTGCACCTTCGATCAACAACGTGCCGCTGCCGCACATCGGATCGAGCAATGCGCCGCCTTCGACATACATCTGTGGCCAGCCTCCACGCAACAACACTGCCGCGGCAAGATTTTCCTTCAACGGCGCCTCACCCTGCGCACGCCGATAGCCGCGACGATGCAGCGGACCGCCGCCCAGATCGACCGACAGGATCGCCCTGCCCTTGCGCACCACGAGGTTGATCCGAAGATCGGGCGATTCGACATCGACCGAAGGCCGCTCGCCAGTCTGCGCGCGCAACACATCCACCACGGCATCCTTGACCCGTTGCGCGGCGTAACGCGCATGCGTGATCGCGGTGCCGGACACATGCGCATCGACGGCGAGAGTCTGCTCGGTGCCGAGATGCTCCTGCCACGGCACCGCCGCAGCCCCTGCATACAACGCATGTTCGTCGAGACAGTCGTAATCGGTCAGCGGCCACAGCACGCGGCTGGCGAGTCGCGACCACAACACGGCGCGTTGCGCATCGGCCAGCGTGCCTTCGACGTTGACGCCGGCCATCGCTGCAGTCGCATGCGTGCAGCCGAGCGCGAGCAACTCTTCGGCAAGCAGATATTCGAGACCCTTGGAGCAACTGGCGAAGAATTTCATCGCGTCACAACCCTGCGAGCAGTGCGGCGAACGCTTCGCCGGTGGTCGCGACATGCGCGGACAAACGATGCGTGTCGTTGACCAGCAACAATCTGGCATCGCGTGCGCGCGCCCATCCGATGACGTGCGTCACCGCGATCAATTCATCGTGCCAGCCATGCACGATGCTGGTCGGCACGCGCGCGGCATCGAAGGGATGCGTGTCGCCCAGCCGCATGGGCAGCGCCATCAGGAATAACCCGCTGACCGGCACCTGCAATGACACCAGGCCCGAGATGTAGGCGCCCAGGCTGGAACCGGCCAGCACCAGCGGCCCGCGCTGTGCAGCCGTCCTTGCCAGCGCAAGCAGCCGTTGCAGGCGCGCCGGGACATCACCCAGTTCACCGAGCTCGCGTTTCGCATCGAGGTCGGTGTAGTCGGGACGCTCATGCGTCCAGCCGGCACGTTCCGCAGCTTCCGCCAGAGCAGCGACCTTGGTTGCATCCGGCCCGCTTTCAAAGCCGTGCGACAGGATCGCGTGACCCCTCATGCAGCGCGTACTTCATCGCCGATGCGCAGCACGCCGCCCTGCACGATGCGCGCGCAGATGCCGCCGTGGCCGCGCATCGCGTTGTACCCCCCGGCGCCCAGCGCTGCCTCCATCATTGAACACGGTTCGCACGGACCGGTGCCCTGCAACACCAGGTCGCCGATGCGGAATTCGCGATCCTTCAGCGCGATCAAGGGGATTCCCGACACAACCACATTGCGGCGCAGCAGCGATGGCAGAACCGTGGCGTGCCCGCTCAATGCGGCGATCGCCGGCAGATGTTCGGCCTGGATCAGCGTGATCCCCCGCTTACCGCTGGCGGACTTGTAGCGATCGCCGCGCAGACCCTTTTCGGTCAGCGCTTCGGCCGCATCCACTTCAAGCATGTCCACGCCGCGTGCGGGACGCAGACCGATCCACCGCACTCGCCCACGCTGCGGAATCGTGGCTAGCAGCCTGCCGAGTTCGGAATCGGGGGAGAAGGACATGGGTGAATGCTAGCATTCGGCGCATGCCGACCGACCCGCTGCCAGCCTTCGCCGTGCGCATTGATCCGCTGCCGTACGAGTGCCGCCTGCAGCAGCGTACGCTCTCGCAAATCGATCTTGTGGTGATGCATTGCACCGAACTTCCGGATCTTGCAACGGCCCGCTCTTACGGCGAACGTGTGCTCTATCCGGACACGCAAACCGGTAACAGCGGCCACTTCTATATCGACCGCGACGGCAGCGTGCATCGTTATGTTGCCCCCGAACACATCGCACACCACACACGCGGCTACAACCTGCGCGCGCTCGGCATCGAGCTGGTCAACACCGGCCGCTATCCGGACTGGCTGGATTCGCGCAGGCAGGCAATGGACGAGGTATCTACCGAGGAGCAGATCGTCGCGCTGATCGCGCTGCTGCAACGGTTGCAGATGGACATTCCGTCACTGCGTTTGATTGCCGGGCATGAAGACCTCGATACCGATGAAGTCGAGGCCAGCGATGATGCGTCGGCCCGGGTACGGCGCAAACGCGATCCGGGTCCGTTGTTTCCGTGGCAGCGGGTGCTTGATGCGATTTCGCTGGAGCGCATGGAATCCATGCCTTTGTAGGAGCGCATCTGGGCGCGACAGGCATTACCGGCAGAGCCTCATCGCGCGCAGGTGCGCTCCTGCAAACACGGGCGTTCCATGGTGGCCCGTTATAATTTGACGCATCGCATCAGCACGAGTCCGCATGACCACGCCCGTTGTTTCAGAACTGATCGAACTGCTGTCGCTGGAGCGTCTCGAGGACAACCTGTTCCGTGGCCAGAGCCGCGACATCGGCACCAAATATGTGTTTGGCGGCCAGGTGCTCGGGCAGGCGCTGTCTGCGGCGCAGGCGACCCTGACGACTCCGCGTACCGCACATTCATTGCATGCCTATTTCCTGCGCGCAGGCGACACTGAACATCCGATCATCTACGACGTGGATCGCACCCGCGACGGCGGCAGTTTCTCGGTGCGCCGTGTCACCGCGATCCAGCACGGCAAGCCGATTTTCGTGGTGGCAATTTCGTTCCAGGAGGAGGAAACCGGCGCCGAGCATCAACTGTCGATGCCGGAAGTGCCCAAGCCCGAAGACCTCGAACCGGCGCATGCGGTACCGGCGGAGATCCTGGCCACGCTCTCAACCAAGGTGCAGCGTTGGCTGTCACGGATGGGACCGTTCGAGTTCCGCCACGTCTATCCGCGCGACGAACTCAATCCGCCCAAACGCCCGCCGTTCCAGCAGGTCTGGTTCAAGCTCAGCGAGAAAGTGGGCGATGCGCCGGAACTGCACCGCGCGCTGCTCGCTTACGCATCGGATTTCCATCTGCTGGGCACGGCGACCTTTCCGCATGGCATCAGCTACTACCAGCCCAATGTGCAGATGGCATCGCTCGACCATGCGTTGTGGTTCCACCGTGCCTTCCGTGCAGACGACTGGTTGCTGTATTCGATCGACAGTCCCAGCGCGCAAGGATCGCGCGGGCTCGCACGCGGCCAGATTTATGATCGCGAAGGCCGCCTGGTGGCGAGCACTGCGCAGGAAGGGTTGATTCGCGTCGTCAGCGATGACAAAGCCGCAGCACACGTTCCATCGAGGCCATGACATGAGACAGATGTTCACCAGTCCGCGGCTCGAGAATGTCGAACGCGTCGCGCAGTTGCTGAATGAGGCCGGCATCCAGACCAAGATCAGCAACGGCCGCTCCTACAAGGGCAGTCATCGCGGCGGTTTCAGCTATCGCGAGTCCGGACGCGCCGGTGGGCAGCCGGCCGTGTGGGTGGTGGTGTCAGAGGATCAACCGCGTGCGCGCGAAATCCTGCGTGATGCAGGCCTGCTCGAAACCACCCGTGCGTCGCAGGCGCCCACCTTTCGAGCACCTGAAATCAGGACGCCTGCGCCCGCACAGAAGCGCGTGCTTTCACTCAAGCTGGGCTTTCTGGTGGCCATCGTGATGATCCTGGGGCTGGTGATGATGCAGATGTTGCCGGACGATGCACGGCGCAATTTGTCGTCGACGGTAACGCCCACGCCACAGGCGCCGGGCGATATCGCAGTGACAGCCACGCCCGATGCCCTGGCGGTACTGATCCTCAACAGTGAATCCTCGATGCGTGCACCCGCCGTGCTGTGCGTGGCCGTCGACGGCAAGGATCCGACACCCAAGGTGCTCGCCCAACTGCAGCGCCCTTCGCGAACGGTGGCTCCCGCGTCGCAATGCGTGCGCGTGGCCAATGCCGCGTCGGGCAGCTATCACCGGCCAACCGGCAACAAGGCGTTCTTCATCGAGGTCAGCGGCTTCCGGCAGGCAGCCGACACCGCACAGATCCAGTTCAATGCGTTCCACCACACGCAATCGGCGACCAACAAGATGTTGCAAGTGCGCCAAGTGGGAAATGAATGGGAAATCGCGCAGATGCTGCGGCATGTGGAGTTTTAGCACGTGGAATTTTAGGGATGCGGAAAAACTGCCGACTTGGGTTTTCCTGGCTGCTCAGTCACATTCAGCGCTCGCCATCGTCAAGTAGGTATTCGCACTCCGAGCTGGCCGACATGACCCACCTTTTCTGGATCAAACGCTTCCTGCTGGTATTGCTGCCCGCATTCGCGGTGATCGCCGCAAGCCAGCTGGTGCAGGACCGCGGCCTTGATGCCGCCCTGCTGCACGGCGCGATCTGGGCGCCGACCACGGCAGCCGTGTATGTAGCGGCGTTGCGTTACCGCAGCTGCAAGTCCTGCGATGATATAACGCAAGGACCGTCCGCATGAATGTCGAAGCCATCGACCTGCTGATCCGGCGCGAACTGCCTGCGGCCGCGCTCGGCGATCGCAATGCCTATGGCCGCATCGTTGCCGCCAGCCAGAACACGGTGACCTCGGTCGCGCTCGCGATCACGCGCGATGTGCCGACCAGCGAAGACATCGCGCAGGATGCGTTCCTCAGCGCGTGGCAGCAGTTGCGCAAGCTCAACAACCCCGACAGTTTCCTGCCGTGGCTGCGACAGATCACCCGCAACCTGGCGCGTGACCATCTACGCGGACTACAACGCGGACCGCGTCCGGTCGATGATGCCGATGCCGCCATCGCCGCGGCGGCCGGTCCCGGGCCGACACCGGTGCAGCAGTTGCTCGACGACGAACGGCAGCACGCCGCGGCCGAGTTGATTTCCGCATTGCCCGAAGACAG
Source organism: Luteimonas sp. (assembly GCA_043737255.1). GTDB lineage: Bacteria > Pseudomonadota > Gammaproteobacteria > Xanthomonadales > Xanthomonadaceae > JALYOU01. The sequence goes on along the minus strand of JAYTAY010000379.1, from coordinate 747 downwards.
CCGCGAGGTGTTGCTGCTGTTCTATCGCGAAGGCCAGAGTTCGCAGCAGGTCGCAACGCTGCTCGGGTTGTCCGACGCCGCGGTGCGCAAGCGCCTGTCGCGCGCCCGGCAACTGGTGCGCGAGGATCTGTTCAAACGCTTCAGCGACTTCGCCAGCAGCACGGCGCCGGGTGCGGCGTTCACCGCAGTCGTAGCGACCGCGCTCACCATTGCCAGTCCGCCTGCTGCCGCCGCAGGTGTGCTCGGGATCGGCACGATAATCGCGGGAAAAACCGCCGGCAAGGTGCTGCTTGGCACGGCCGGCAGCATCGGCATCGGCATCGTGGCCGCGTTTGCCGGCATCTTCTTCGGATTGCGGCAGCAACTGAAAGGGTCTATCGACGATCGCGAGCGGCGCGAGCTTATCCGCAGCGCGATGATCTGCGCCGCTGCGTCGATTGGTTTCATGGTGACGCTGACGGTGATCGCCAAGATCACGTCCACTTGGCATCTGCCCGTGCTGGCGACGTTGCTCTTCATGGGCACGATTTTTTACCAGACCATCGTGGTGCAGCGGCGGGTTCTTGTGCGTCGTCATGCACGGGAATCGCAAACCGACCCGGTGGCCGCCGCAAAATTACGCCGCCGCGAACGCTGGCTGTGCTGGCTGGGGGGGATCGTTGGTTTCGTGTGTGGCTTTGGTGGTTTGATCGTCGGCCTGATCCAGTCCGGGCGCCTGTAACGAAAAAGCCCGGTCATTGCTGACCG
>JAYTAY010000378.1:0-7218 GCA_043737255.1 Luteimonas sp. | reverse complement strand
GCCGGTACGCCCAGCCTTCGGCGACGCGTCCTGCACGTCCCGCGCGCTGATCGGCGGAGGCCTGCGAAATGGTGACGCTGTCGAGCCGCGAGAAACCGCTGTTGGGGTCGTAGCGAGGTTCGCGCGCAAGGCCGCTGTCGATCACCACGCGCACGCCGGGCAGGGTCACGCTGGATTCGGCGACGTTGGTGGCGAGGATGACGCGACGATGGCCGTGCGGGTCGGGTTGCAGGACTTCGGCTTGGCGTTCGACCGGCAGTTCGGCGTGCAGCGGCAGCACCACGATTTCGTCATCCCCGCGAAGGCCGGGATGACGGCTCAAGGCGGCGTCGACGCGCGCAATCTCACGCTGCCCGGGCAGGAACACGAGCACGTCACCAGAATGTTCTGCGAGCGCATGGTCAATCGCGCGCCTGGCTTGCATCTCGAGCGATTCATCACGCCGCGCCGCAAAATGCGAAACATTCACCGGATAACTGCGCCCCGCGCTCGACAACCGCGGCGCATCGAGGAAGCTTGCCAGGCGTTCGCCGTCCAGCGTCGCCGACATCAGCACGATGCGCAGATCCTCGCGCAACTGCGATTGCACATCCAGCGCCAATGCGAGACCAAGATCGCCGGCCAGATGCCGCTCGTGGAATTCGTCGAACAACAACGCGCCGACGCCTTCAAGAAGCGGATCGTCCTGCAGCATCCGCGTCAGGATGCCTTCGGTGACCACTTCGATGCGCGTACGCGCCGACACCTTGTTCTCGAAACGGATGCGGTAGCCCACCGTCTCGCCGACCGCTTCGCCCAGCTGCTTCGCCATGAAACCCGCAGCGGCGCGTGCTGCGACCCGGCGCGGTTCCAGCATCACGATCCTGTGTCCGTGCAGCCAGTCGGCATCCAGCAACGCCAGCGGCACCTGCGTGGTCTTGCCCGCGCCGGGTGGCGCCTCCACCACGAGGCGTGGATGCACGGCGAGGCTCGCACGGATCTGCGGCAGCAATGCATCAATGGGAAATGTCGGACGAGTCACCGCAACAGGATACGGCGCGTTGCAGGAGCGCCCCATGGGCGCGATGAGGCTTTCCCGGTAATGCCCCATCGCGCCCATGGGGCGCTCCTGCAAAACGCGGTTGCTAGACTTTGGCAATGAACCTGATCGACATCGGCGCCAACCTCAGTCACGACAGCTTCGACCACGACCGCGATGACGTCCTGCAACGCGCGCGAGATGCGGGTGTAGCGCAGATCGTAGTCACCGGCGCCAGCCGCGAACATTCGCCGAAAGCGCTCGCCCTCGCGCAGGCGCACCCGGATTTCCTGCATGCCACCGCCGGCGTGCATCCGCACCATGCGAGCGAATACACCGACGAATGCGACCTCGAAATGCGTGCGCTGCATCAACACGCGGAAGTGGTGGCGATCGGCGAATGCGGGCTCGACTATTTCCGCGACCTGTCGCCGCGGCCGTCGCAGCGCAATGCGTTTGAGCGGCAGTTGCAGATCGGCGTCGACACCGGCAAACCGTTGTTCCTGCATCAGCGCGACGCGCATGACGACTTCATCGCGATGCTGCAAAACTTTGACGGCAAGCTCGGTCCCGCGGTGGTGCATTGCTTCACCGGCACGCGCAAGGAACTGTTCGCCTACCTCGACCGCGACTGGCACATCGGCATCACCGGCTGGCTGTGCGACGAACGCCGCGGGCTGCACCTGCGTGAACTGGTCAAGCACATTCCCGCCCATCGGTTGATGATCGAAACCGACGCGCCCTACCTGTTGCCGCGCACGGTCAAGCCGCAACCCTCGCACCGGCGCAATGAGCCGATGTACCTCGCGCACATCGTCGAGGAACTGGCGCGCGATCGTGGCGAGCCGGTCGAAGCCACCGCGGCTGCGACAGCGGCCACGGCGCGCGCGTTTTTCCGGTTGCCGGAGTAGAGCGGCGCGTGCTGCGCCGTTCTTCGTACTGGATGGTTTGTGGAGAAAGTCAGAAGTAGCGGAGCAGGGCTTCGCCCTGCACACGCGCGCGATCGGTATTCACACTGCTCAACGGCCGGGTTGTTGCTGGGCGATCTGCTCGCGCCGTTCGTAATGTACCGGCTCGACGACAAGCACAACCCGCTGGGCACCCCCCTTGCAATTGCGCCGGGCCTCGCCCATCAACTGGCTGCGCGAGGCGTATATCTGGCCGGCGTTGTGCTGGTCGAGCAGTTCACCGACCTGGCGTAGCGTGGGCAAGGTGACGTTCGCGCAATCGATGACGATGCTGTCGGGCTGGGGTGTTCCGGCGAGGGCCACGGAAGAGCAGAGGGCCAGGGCGAGGGCGATGTGGAGACGGGTTTTCATGGCGGGATTCCTGTTGCACGAGGCCGGTGGATTCCGGTGTCGCTAGCCTCCGCTTGGCGCCTTGCCGGGTCTTTAGGGCGCTGCTCGGCTGTCGCAGGGGATGTGTTGGGGCTCCATTGGTTGTATTAGGGAATCCTTAGGCCGCTGCATCAGCCATCCTGCGTAAGCTTGGATGAGTCGCTTTCACCGCCCGGATCGACATGTCCTCACCGCACACGACCACGCTGGCGTTCGACGATGTCGTCATCGACTTCGTGGGCCGGCGCCTGCTGCGCGGCGGCGAGCCCCGGGCGCTGGAACCCAAGGCGTTCGGGGTGCTGGCCCTGCTGGCCGGTGCGCCGGGCCAGGCCTTCGCCCGCGACGACATCCTCGATGCGGTCTGGGGCCACCGGCATGTCACCCCCGGCGTGCTCAACCGGGTGATGACGTTGCTGCGCCATGCCCTCGGCGAGGACGCGCACACGCCGCGTTACCTGCATACCTTGCACGGCATCGGCTATCGGTTCGACCTGCCGGCGGGTGTCGCGGTGACGCCGGTGCAGCCAGGCAAGGAGACGTTGCCTGCCGCGCCCGACGTGGCATCAGAACCCTTGCGCCGACGCATTGAGGGTCACTCTCCTCCCACATCAGCCATGCGCGGGAGTCGCGGCTGGCTTGGACTGATCGCACTTGCTGCACTCGCGGGCGTTGCGTTGTGGTTGTGGCAGCGCGACTCCGCAACGCCGGTGCGCACCCCCTCCGTGGCCGCAACCCGCGCAGTCCCCACGTTGATCGTGATTCCGCTGAAATCCATCGGCAACGCCCCGCACGATGACGACGTGGCCGCCGGTCTCAGCGAGGAATTGATCGGGACGCTGGCCCGGATCGACGGCTTGCGCGTGATCGCACGCGAATCGACTGGCATTGCCGCGGCGCAGGCAGGGGGCATCGGCGCGCTGGTGCCCCGGCTTGGCATAAGTCATGCACTGGAAGGCAGCCTGCGTCAATCTGGCGAGCAGCTGCGCATCCATGTGCGTCTGATCGACGCTGTCAGCGGCCGCTTGCTGTGGACCCAGGACTACGACCGCAACGTTGCCGACGTGCTCGCGGTCGAACGCGAAATCGCCAATGCAATAGCGGCGTCGCTGCGGCTCAAGCTCGGCCTGTCTTCTGCACTGGCAGCACGAGGTGGCGACGCGGACTTCCATCGCCGCTACCAGAGGGCACGCGCACTGATGCACAGCGACGTCGAGCTGGCCGAAGGCAATTTTCGCGCCCTGGCCAAACTCCGCCCGCAGGATGCCCGCGCGCATGCCGGCCTCGCTTCCGCTCTCAACCTGCGCGCTTATCGGCGGCCGATTCTGGCAGACACCTTACGCGTGGAAGCGTTGCAGGAAGCGGCGTTGGCGCGAACCCTGGATCCCAGCCTGCCTCAACCGTATACGGTGCTCGCGGGGGCGGCATGTCGCAGCAGCCAGTGGGAACGCTGCCTGGAGCTCAATCGCAAGGCGATGTCGCTGGCCAGCGATACCACCTCGTATTTCCAGTACGCGATGTCGCTGGCGGGCCTGGGTTATCTCGACCGGGCGCGGGAGGTGCTGGAACGCAGCATTGCCAGGGACCCGCTGAATATCGGACTGCATTACGGACACGGCCGCCTGCTCGACACGATCGGGGAGCACGAACTGGCACGACTGGCTTTCGCGCGCGCGGTCGGGGCGCACCCCTACGGTGCCTGGTTCAACGCCGTGTGGCGCCGTGATTACGCGGAGGCGCGACGTGTTGCCGAAACCATGGGTCAGAATCCGCTCGATCGCGAAAACGGCCCGCTACTGGAGCGCACCCATGTAGCGGCCTCCATCGCGCTGGCCGATCCCGCGCGCTGGCCCGAGGCCAAGGCCGCGGGGCAGGCCTTTGAAGCCGAAACCGGATTGCTGGACTTCCTGCGCGTGTTCCATCCCGATCCGGATGCGGCGGCGATCATCCGGGGGTTCGAGAAGGTGCGAAAGCGCGACTATTCCACCTGGGATCTGCTGCTGTGGACCCGCGACCTCGCCTATATCCGGCGCGATCCCGAATTCCAGGACTATCTGCGCCGCAACGGCATTCTCGATTACTGGAAAAAACACGGCTATCCGTCGCAATGTCGTCCGGTCGCAACCGCTGTGGTGTGTTCGTGATTTTTTTGGCGCTTCGCTCAAGCGCGTTCCCGGAAACAAGGTTTTTTGCCCCATCCCGGCGGCTCAACAACCGTGGTGCGACGAACCGGGTTGATCCGGCTATCTGTCAATCAAATTGCGAGGTCGCCGCAACCGCGTAGTGACGCCATGCCTTCGACGGTCACGATGAGCGCGTGCTCGTGCGCGACGCCGTCATCGCCGGTGCAGGCCTGTTCCAGCAACTCCACGGTGATGTCGCTGCCGCCAGCAGCCGCATCCAGCGCACCGCGCAACACGATTCGCGCGTTGGAAGCCTCGACAGAGGGTTGAAATTTCAATGTGCCTTGACCGTGTTTTCCGTCCCGGGTCAGCTCGACGCGATGCTCGTAGCCGCCGGTGTTGCTGATCCGGATCTCCCACCCCGTGCCGCCGCCCCTGGCGGCAATGATCGGACTGACCAGTTCGCCCGGCTGCGGTGCGGCGCGCTTGCCCATGGGCTGTGCCGCGGGTGCAGGCCCGGCTTGCGGTGAAGTTGCAACAGTTGTCTGCGCTGTAACCGGGCTCGACGCAGGCGGTGTTTCGGATTCCGTCGTCTTCGCTGCAGGCGCGCAACCGCTCATTGCGAATGCAATGGCGAGCGCGCTGATGGTCGTGAGTGCATGCATGGCGAATCTCCCGAGATGGCGTTCCGGCTTCAGTGTTCACTGTAACCAAACACATCTTCGGCAAGCGTCACCCATCACTTCGTAGCCCGGATGTAGCCGAAGGCGTAATCCGGCTTTTCGCCCAATTCGCAACGAACCTGTCACCGGACCTGACGTCAAACGCCCCGGATTGCATCCGGGCTACGTCAATGCGCCGGCATCAACTCCGCAACCCGACTCCGCGCTGCAACAACCACAGCGCCAGCGCGGTCAACGCCGCCACGAAGCCGAGCATCAACGCATACGCAATCCACACCGGAACGTCGCTGACGCCGAGCAGGCCGTAGCGGAAGGCGTTGACCATGTAGAAGATCGGGTTGGCGTGAGTCGCGGCTTCGGCCCACGCGGGCAGCAGCTTGACCGAGTAGAACACGCCGCCGAGATAGGTCAGCGGGGTCAGGATGAAGGTAGGCACGATGGCGACATCGTCGAATTTCTTTGCATAGACCGCGTTGACGAAACCGGCCAGCGAGAAAATCGTCGCGCCGAGCAGCACCGTGGTCAGCGTGATGAAGGGATGCGGGATGCGCACCTCGGTGAAGAACATCGCGATGATCAGCACGATGATGCCGACCAGCAAACCGCGCAGCACCGCGCCGGCAACATAGCCCCACAGGATCACCCAGTTGGGCATCGGGCTGACCAGCAGCTCCTCGACATGGCGGCCGAATTTGGCGCCGTAGAAAGACGAGCTGATGTTGGCATAGCTGTTCTGGATCACCGCCATCATCACCAGTCCCGGCACGATGAAATCCATGTAGGCGATCCCGTCCATGGTGCCGATGCGCGAACCGATAAGCCCGCCGAAGATCAGGAAATACAGGGTCATGGTGATCGCCGGCGGCACCAGCGTCTGCCCCCAGATGCGCAGGATGCGCATGACTTCGCGGCGGACGATGGTGGCGAGGGCGGTGAGATTGAGCTGCAGGGAGGTGCGCTCGGCAGGAATATCGATGACTTGGCTCATGCGCATGTTGTTGGTGCGATTGTTGGTGCGGTTGTTGGCGCGGTTGCTGGTGCGGTTGCTGGTGCGGTTGCTGGTGCCGTCATTCCCGCGAAGGCAGGAACCCGGTGACTTTCGTTCCGGCGCAAGGACAACAGCAAAGTCGCTGGGTTCCCGCCTTCGCGGGAATGACGGCTCTGAAAGTTCACGCCGCCTGCTCCCGCTTCGCCGCCGCTTCATCGCCGGTCAACCGCACGAACAACTCCTCCAGACGATTCGATTTGGTCCGCATCGAGCGCACGCGGATCCCGGCATCGTTCAGCGCCGCGAACACCCGATTGAGATCCATCGCACGCGGCATGTCGAGATCCAGCGTGTGGTCATCGGTCGCGGTCAGTACCACCCCTTCGATCTCCGGCAATGTTGCCGGCAACCCGCCATCGATATCGAACAAAAATCCTTCGACATCCAGCTTGGCCAGCAACGTGCGCATCGGCCCCTGCTCGACGATATGCCCGCGATCGATGATCGCCAGGTTGCGGCACAGGCTTTCCGCTTCCTCCAGATAATGCGTGGTCAGGATGATGGTGGTGCCGGCAGTGTTGATTTCCTTCAGCGTCTTCCACATGCCACGGCGGATTTCGATATCAACACCGGCCGTGGGCTCGTCGAGAATCAGCAAGCGCGGCCGCGTCATCATCGCGCGGGCAATCATCAAGCGGCGTTTCATGCCGCCCGACAGCGTGCGACTCATGGCGTCCTTCTTGTCCCACAACAGCGCGCGCTTGAGTTCCTCCTCGGCGCGCAGCATCGCCTCGTTGCGCGGCACGCCGTAGAAGCCGGCGTAGTTGACCAGAATGTCGAAGGGCTTCTCGAAAAAGTTGAAGTTCATCTCCTGCGGCACCAGCCCCAGCAACCGCATGGCGGCCTGGCGCTGCGTGTGCAGATCGACGCCGAAGACATGCACGTCGCCGGAGGTCTTGTTGACCAGCGAACTGACGATGCCGATCAGGGTCGATTTGCCTGCGCCGTTGGGGCCGAGCAGCGCGTAGAAATCACCGGGCATCACGTCCAGCGACACGCCCTTGAGCGCCTG
>JAYTAY010000377.1:0-3082 GCA_043737255.1 Luteimonas sp. | reverse complement strand
CTTATGAATTGCCCGTCATCAAGACCACCGGCGTCATTGCGTTGCGATAAGCCCAGAGTGTTCGATCTTGCTGGCGACGGTCGCCACGCTTCTTGAATGCGCAAGGCCGCCGCGTGCCAGCTGCTGCGCTCCGGACGATCGAAAATTGGGCGGCGCCAGTCCCGCTACCGCGCGCCCAACTCACTCGCGTCCACGGCGTATTTGCTCCAAATGCGAATTTGAGCACGCAGGTCACACCCTGCGCGTGCGGCAAACATTCTTCTGCGGACGAGGCGTCGACTGGGGCCAACAGCGACCGCGAAGTTCCGACGAACAGTGCCGCGCGATGACCCGGATCAAGTCCGGACAGGCTCGAGGCGCAGCGCCGCAAGCGCGTGTTTGGCATGGACGTGTCAACAAGAGACTGGACCGAGTCCCAATCAACAAAAAGCCCCGCTTTCGCGGGGCTTCAAGTAACGCACGTTGATGCCTACTCAGCGACCAAAGATCTGCGAGATCAGGCCACTGGCCATCTGGACCATGTAGTACGTGTTGTCCTCGGGGTAAGGGCGCACCCACACGTAACCGGATGGCGGTTCCGAAAGGTCATAGGTGCGATAGTCGCGAACGTAGTAACGCTCGACGACGTACTCACGCGGGATGCTCTGCCCCTTGGCCCAGCGGCGGTAGGCCTTCTGCTCTTCCTTCTGCGCCTTGTTCACGGCCTTTCGGTAGTCCTTCGCCGCCTTGACTTGATGCTTGCCGTGGCCCTTGCTCTGATCGCGGGCGAAGGCCGCAGGGGTCGCCAAGGCGAACGTACCGAGTGCGGCCGCGAGGGCGAGTCGCTTGAACATCGTGCTCTTCATGGTGCGTCTCCGTTTAAGTCTGGGTAACCATAGCCTCGGAGGCCTGAACACAATGGAAGTTCCGGCGACCGAAGGGGTTTCTCGGTGAGACAAATCAAGAAAGGCGAGAGAGCCAAAGAGTCAGGCATTCAGGCGAAAGCGCGCGTGCTCCCGGCGCCCGACTGCAGTGCGAGCCCGCCGCGCGCCTGGACGATCTGCACCGCGGCAGTCTCGCCCGATTCGCAGCCGCCTTCCATGAAGCCCTGCGTATCGAGCGCGCAGTGCTCGCCGGCGAAATACAGTTGACCGACGGTTTCACCCATCGCACCGCGCAGGCTGGTCCAGTCGCCCGGCGTCAGCACGGCATAGCTGCCTTGCGCCCACGGCTGCGACGGCCAATGCATGCGCACTTCGCGCGCGCCGGCGCGCGCCGCGGCGATGCCGGGGAAGATCGCTTCGAGCTGGGAGACCGCGAGATCGGCCTGCGCCTTCGCCGTGCCTTCGCCCAATGCCAATCCGTGTCGGCCGCCGGTGAAATTGGTGAGTGCGCCGCTCGCGCCGGGCTGTAGGCGCGTGGTTTCCCACGTGGTCTGGAACGGCAGGTCGCAGAAGACGCTGCCGTTGCGTCGGTGCTGCGTACGCCAGACGCGCTCGTTGAAACCGATCATCAGCTTGGCATTGGTGCCGTAGCGCAGGCGCTCGATCGCGCGCCGCTTCTGCGGCGGAAGTTCCAGGTCGAGCTTGACCTGGCGCAGCGTGGTGAACGGCAGTGCGAGCAGCACCTGGCGCGCACGCACCTGCTCAGACGCCGCACCGCGCCGCAGCGACAGTACGTAGCGCCCATCGGCGTCCTGCCGCAGCGCTTCGAGCGCGGTGTCGGTCTGAATCGCGTCGGCGAGCTTGCTGCCCAGGGCCTGCACGATCAGATCGTTGCCGCCGCGCACGTGGTAGCGCTCGTCACTGGCGCCGAAGATCTTGAAACTGTCGGTCCCGGTACCGATGAAGGTCAGCAGATTGAGCGCCGACTGCTGGTCGCACTCCAGCCCGATCTCTGTGGTGTAGGCGACCTCGATCAGGGTGCGCAGCCAGCGCGTCGCGCCTTCGCGTTCCAGCCACTGGCGCACCGTCATCGCATCCAGCGCCTGCGCATTCTGGTGCGAGTTCCAAAGAATGTCGCCGTCACCCAGGGTAGCGAGATCGCGTTCGATCGCCGCGGCCAGCGGCACGAACGCCTGCATGATCTCGGCTTCGGAATAGCTGCGTCCCTCGGCGTACCAGACGTCGCCCTGCAACGACGTATCGTCCGACAGCAGGTCGTCGAGCGGGATGCCCAGTTCCTGTGCCAACGCGCGGATGCGCACGTGGTCGCTGTCGATCAACTCGCCGCCAAGCTCGATCACCTGGCCATCGCCGAAATGATTGCGCAGGCTGAACATGCGCCCGCCGACGCGGCTGTTGGCTTCGACGATCCGCACTGGCACGCCGGCTTGGCGCAAGCGCCATGCAGCGGTCAGCCCGGCGACGCCGGCGCCGACCACCACGACTTCGTCGTCGTCCTTCGCGGACGCCAACTGCGGAAATCGGGCGAAGCAACCGGCCAGCGCCAGCGCAGCCGCGCCGCCACCGACCCCGAGCACAAAGCGCCGGCGCGAGTTCTCCCCGCGCAGTTCTGCAACCCGTTCGCCCAACTCGTCCAGCGGTTCGTCGGTGTGCAGGGAATGGCGCGCCAGGGCAGCAGCACGGCGGAGGATCGCGAACAGCGGAGTGCGTGACATGGTGGCTCTCGGCGGTGGGTGACTCCAAGCGTATCGAATAATCATTCAGCGTCGCCACTTCATCAGGAGTCAGGACAAGGAAGCGGCTGCGCGCCACGCTGCTCATCCGTTCGTTCGCGCTGTCGCCACCGCCATCCGGCGCAGCCGAAGTTTCCAGGGCCTGGGCCTGTCTGCCCGACTTTGCTCGCAGCTTTGTGGCGGTAGCCCAGCGACGCAACGAGTTGCCAGCATTTGAAGTGCTGCACTTTGCCGGCCACCGCATCACTGGCCGGCGTTGGCTGGATGTGCTGACCCCGCTGGCACAGTCCCAGAGCTTGGGCAAACCCGGCGTGACTGTGAAGATGGCGGGGTTGCCTTGGCCCGTCATCCGAATCGGTGCGCTGTCTGTGCCTACCTGGATGCCCTGCTGGGGATGCGCTACCTGTGGCAAACCCGGCATACGCTGGTCAACGACAAACTCACCGCGCTGATTTGGCCAGAGCC
>JAYTAY010000376.1:0-7230 GCA_043737255.1 Luteimonas sp. | reverse complement strand
GAGAGGGGCGTGGATGCGAACATGGCGCACAGGGTACCGGCCGGGGTGTGACCAGACAATCGCGCCTCCCGCCATAGGCGGCTGCGCGACTGCCAGGGTCCAACCGTTGCATCGTCGAGGTGATGGCATCTCCAGGATTCGTAGGCTGGGTTGGCGTCATCAACCCAGCGCTACTTGTGGACGGGCGCTGGGTTGATGATGCCAACCCAGCCTACGAATCCGGGAGACGCCATCACCTCGACGATGCAACGGTTAAACCCTGGCACGTCGCGCAGCCGCCTATGGCGGGAGGCGCGATTGTCTGGTCACACCCCGGCCGGTACCCTGTGCGCCATGTTCGCATCCACGCCCCTCTCGTCCGTCCTCCGGATTCTCATGCTCGCCCTGCTGATGGCCGGCGTGCTGGTGAAGCCGGTGCTCGGTTTTGCGGGGGAGTTGCACGAAGCCGAGCATGCGATGGTGGCTGGCGATCATCCGCATGACGACGGCGATGCTCCGACCGGCCCGACCGGTCCGTCCGATGCAAAAAGCCCGTGGCATGCCTTGATGCACTTCGGACATTGTTGTGGGCAGACGTCGGCGCTCCTGCCGTTAGTGCAACCCGGTTCCATCCTTCCGGCGGTGACTGCGCCGCTACCGCCGTGGTCGGTCGCCTTCAAACCGGCCGCCCAGCCCGTCGCATTGCGACCTCCGATCACGACCTGACGCTTATCGCCGGCCATGCCGGTTGATGTCATTTCGTCATTGGAGAATTTCCTATGTGGTTGCGTCTGGCGGCACTGGCTGCCTTGACGGCTGTGGTGTGCATTCCTGCACACGCACAGTCGCCGGCTATTGTTCAACGTGCGGTATCGACTCTGGATGACGCGTTCGCACGCGTCGACCAGACCCATGCCGAGTTGCGTTTGTTGCGGGGCCAGCGCGCCGTGCTCGACGCCGAGCGGGATCGCGCGCTGCTGCGGTCACCTCTGGTGGCGGGCGCGAGCATCGAAAATGCGCTTGGCGGCGGCGACGCCAGCGGATTCAAACTTGCGGAGATCACGCTCAGCCTGGCATCGGTGCTGGAGCGCGGCGGCAAGCTGGATGCGCGCCGCGTGCTGGCGCAGAGCCGGATCGATGCGCTGGCGGTGCAGCGTGAATCACGACGCCTGGACCTGCTGGCCGAGGTTGCGCGCCGTTATCTCGTCATCGTCGGTGCGCAGCGGCAACAGGCCGTCGCCGATCTGGACATCGCGCAGCGCAAACGCACCGTCGCTGGCGCGCGGCAACGGTTGCAGGCAGGTGCGTCTCCGGAATCGGTGGTGCTCACCGCGCAGGCCGCGCTGGCGCGTGCCGAGCTGGATCGTGCTCGAGCGTCGCAGCGATTGATGTCTGGACGACAGCATCTGGCAGCGTTGTGGGGCGAACGCGATCCAAAGTTCGATGTCGTGGCGGGCGATCCGTTGGCGCTGCCAGCTATCGCCGACTTCGCCGCGCTCGCGGACTTGCTGGCGAGCACACCGGAGCTGACACGCTTTGTTGGCGATCGCCGCATCCAGGAAGCGCGGGTGCAGCTCGCGCGCAGTCAGGCGACGCCGGATCTGGACTGGCAGGTCGGCGTGCGGCGATTGCAGGAATTCGATGATTTTGCGCTCGTCGGCAGCGTATCGATGCCGCTCGGTGCGGCCCGGCGCGCAGGCCCGGACATTCGTGCCGCAGAAGCCGAGCTTGCACTGGTCGAGATCGAGCGTGAGGTCAAGGGCTTGTCGCTGTATTCGACACTGGCCGAGGCGCATGGACGCTACCGTGTTGCGCAGGTCGAGGTCGAGCGTCTGCAAAGCGATGTGTTGCCGAAGCTGGCCAGCGCCGAAGCGGCCGCCGAGCGTGCCTACCGCGCGGGTGCCATCAGCTACCTCGAATGGGCGCAGCTGCAATCCGAGCGTACCGCTGGCCGCAAGCAGCAACTCGAAGCCGCGCTGGATGCACAACGCGCATTGATCGAAATCCAGCGACTGACGGGCCAGGCGTTTGTCGCCGGCCCGGCGTCGCCAACGACACAAGGATCGACACCATGAAACGACATCAACTTTTCAGCGTGCTTGCGCTTGCCCTGCTGCTTTCCGCCTGCGGAGGCAAATCAGCAAACAGCGATGAACACGGCGCCGAGCCGGCTGGCGAACATGCCGAAGCCGAAGAGGCAAAGAAAGGCGAGCACGGCGGACGCCTGCTGGAACAGGGCGGCTATGCCGTCGAACTGGCCATCGCCGAAGACGGAACCCCGCCGAAATACCAGGCCTGGTTGTATGAAGGCGACAAGCCGTTGCCGGCGACCGCAGGCACCGTCGAAGTGCACCTGCAACGCTTGGGCAACGTGGCCGAGAACCACATGCTCAAGCCGCAGGCCGATGGCAGCCTGATGGCCGCGACCATCGTCGGTGAGCCGCATTCGTTCGAGGTGGAAGTGTTGGCGAACGTCGGCGGCAAGGCGCTGCGGTGGGCGTATCCGAGTTACGAAGGGCGTACGGTTATCGAGGCCAAGGCTGCGACCGACGGCGGCATCCGCGTGCAGCCTGCCGGGCGCGGCGTGATCGCCGACGAGCACGAGGTGCAGGGACTGCTGACGCCCGTAGAAGGGCGCGTCGCGCAAGTGATGGCGCGTTTCCCGGGGCCGATCCGCAACCTGCGCGCCAACGTCGGCGACAAGGTGCGCGCGGGCCAGGTGATGGCCACGATCGAAAGCAACCTGAGCCTGACCAACTACACGGTGTCGGCACCGATCTCCGGCGTGGTGCTGGCGCGCAACGCTTCCATTGGAGCCGTGGCCGGCGAAGGCATGGCGCTGTATGAAATCGCCGACTTGTCCACGCTGTGGGTCGACATCCACATCTTTGGCGCCGACGCGCAGCACATCCGTCCGGGCGTTCCTGTCACCGTGACGCGCATGAGCGACGGCGTGACCGCCGAGACCGTGCTCGAGCGCGTGCTGCCTGGCACCGCGACCGCAAGCCAGAGCACGGTGGCGCGCGCGACCATCGCCAACCTCGATGGCTTGTGGCGTCCGGGATCCGCGGTCAAGGCGCGCATTACCGTCGAACAGCAGGCCGCCAGTCTGGTTGTGCCCTTGGCGGCGTTGCAGAATTTCCGCGACTGGGAAGTGGTGTTCATCCGCGTCGGCAACACCTACGAGGTGCGACCGGTGGAGCTTGGCAAACGCGATGGCAAGCAGGTCGAGATCCTGTCGGGAATCAAGGCCGGCGATGCGGTCGTGGTCGAGCAGAGTTACCTGGTGAAGGCGGACATCGAAAAGTCCGGTGCCTCGCATGACCACTGAACCCGGAAACATGCAAACCCCCGGGGTGCTCGAACGGATGATCCGCTTCGCCATCGCGCAGCGCTGGCTGATGCTTTCGCTGACGATGGCCCTGGTGGCACTGGGCGCGTGGAGCTTCACCAAGCTTCCGATCGACGCCACGCCTGACATCACCAACGTGCAGGTGCAGATCAACACAGAGGCACCCGGCTATTCACCGCTCGAATCCGAGCAGCGCGTGACTTACCCCATCGAAACTGCGATGGCCGGTCTGCCGGGTCTCGACTACAGCCGCTCGATCTCGCGCTACGGGTTGTCGCAGGTCACGGTCGCGTTCAAGGACGGCACCGACCTGTACTTCGCACGTCAGCGCGTCAGCGAACGGCTGCAGCAGGTGAAATCGCAGATTCCGGTCGGGCTCGAACCGCAGATGGGACCGATCGCGACCGGTCTCGGCGAGATCTTCATGTACACGGTCGAGGCCAGGCCCGATGCGCGCAAGAAGGACGGCACGCCCTGGACGCCAACCGATCTGCGTACGCTGCAGGACTGGGTGGTGCGGCCACAGTTGCGCAACACGCCCGGCGTCACCGAGGTCAACACCATCGGCGGCTTCGCACGGCAGATCCACATCACGCCGGAGCCTTCCAAACTGGTCGCTTTGGGTTTCACATTGCACGACGTAGTTGCGGCCGTGGCCGCCAACAACCAGAACATCGGCGCCGGCTACATCGAGCGCTACGGGCAGCAGTTCCTGGTACGGGTGCCGGGGCAGGTCGCCAACCTCGATGCGATCCGCGACATCGTGCTGGATCGGCGCGAAGGCGTGCCGATCCGCGTGCGCGATGTCGCCGAAGTCGGCGAGGGGGCCGAATTGCGCACCGGCGCGGCGACGCAGAACGGACGCGAGGTCGTGCTTGGCACGGTGTTCATGCTGGTGGGGGCGAACAGCCGCGAAGTCGCGCAGGCATCGGCGGCGACGCTCGCGGAAGCCAACGCAAGTCTTCCGAAAGGCGTGCAGGCATCGGCGGTGTACGACCGCACGGCGCTGGTCGACCGAACCATCGCGACCGTATCGAAGAACCTGATCGAAGGCGCTCTGCTGGTGGTCGTGGTGCTGTTTTTGTTGCTCGGAAATTTCCGCGCGGCATTGATCACCGCCGCCGTGATTCCGCTGGCAATGCTGTTCACCGTGTTCGGCATGGTGCGCGGCGGCGTGTCCGGCAATCTGATGAGCCTGGGCGCGCTCGACTTCGGCCTGATCGTCGATGGTGCAGTGATCATCATCGAGAACTGTCTGCGGCGCTTCGGCGAGATGCAGCATCAACTCGGCCGGGTAATGACCGAGGACGAGCGTCACGACGTGACGGCTTCGGCCACGGCAGAAGTGATCCGGCCGAGCCTGTTCGGCCTCGGCATCATCGCCGCGGTGTACCTGCCGATCTTCGCGCTGACCGGCATCGAGGGAAAAATGTTCCACCCGATGGCGATCACGGTGGTGCTCGCGCTGACAGGTGCGATGGTGCTCTCGCTCACATTCGTCCCGGCAGCCATCGCGGTGTTCCTTGGCGGTCGCGTCGACGAGAAGGAAAATTGGGTGATGCGTTGGGCACGACGTGGCTACGAGCCGCTGCTGGCGTGGTCGCTGCGATACGGCGCGTGGGTGATGGGCGGCGCGGTGGTGCTGATGGCCTCGTCCGCATTGCTGGCGACGCGACTGGGTACGGAATTCATTCCGAACCTCGATGAAGGCGATATCGCCCTGCACGCGTTGCGCATTCCCGGCACCAGCCTCGAACAGGCCGTCTCCATGCAGGCAACGCTGGAAGCGCGCATCAAGCAGTTTCCGGAAGTCGATCGCGTGTTTGGCAAGCTCGGCACGGCGGAAGTCGCCACCGATCCGATGCCACCATCCGTTGCCGATACGTTCCTGATGATGAAGCCGCGCTCGGAATGGCCGGATCCGCGCAAGTCGCGCGAGGTACTGGTCGCGGAAATCGAAACCGCGGTCAAGAAACTGCCCGGCAACAACTACGAGTTCACCCAACCGATCCAGATGCGCATGAATGAATTGATCTCCGGCGTGCGCGCCGACGTGGCGATCAAGTTGTACGGCGATGATCTGGACACGCTGGTCAGCGTGGGCAAGCTGATCGAGAACGTGGCCAAGTCAGTGCCCGGTTCTGCCGACGTCAAGCTTGAACAGGCGACCGGTCTGCCCTTGCTGACCGTGACACCGGACCGGCAGGCGTTGGTGCGCTATGGGCTCAATCCTGGCGTGGTGCAGGAAACGGTTTCGACTGCGATCGGGGGTGAAGTCTCGGGCCAGTTGTTTGAGGGCGATCGCCGCTTCGACATCGTGGTGCGCCTGCCCGAACGCCTGCGTCAGGACCCCGCCGCATTGGCCGACTTGCCGATTCCGTTGGGTGGCAGCGACAACGCCGACGAGTCCAGTCGTGTTGGCGGCTGGTCGGGTACGCCGCGCACGGTGCCGCTGCGCGAAGTGGCGAAGATCGAAACGTTGCAGGGTCCGAACCAGATCAACCGCGAGAACGGCAAGCGCCGAGTGGTCGTCACCGCGAACGTGCGCGGACGCGATCTCGGCGGTTTCGTCAGCGAGCTGCAACAGAGGATTGAAGCCGAGATCGAAGTGCCGACCGGCTACTGGATCGACTACGGCGGCACGTTCGAGCAATTGATTTCCGCTAGCCAGCGCTTGTCGGTGGTGGTGCCGGCGACGCTGGCGATCATCTTCGCGCTGCTGTTCATGGCCTTTGGATCAGCCAAGGACGCGATCATCGTCTTCAGTGGCGTGCCGCTGGCGCTCACCGGCGGCGTGATCGCACTCGCGTTGCGCGGCATCCCGTTGTCGATCTCGGCCGGTGTCGGCTTCATCGCGTTGTCGGGCGTGGCGGTGCTCAATGGAC
The DNA here is from genome assembly GCA_043737255.1 of Luteimonas sp. Lineage (GTDB taxonomy): Bacteria > Pseudomonadota > Gammaproteobacteria > Xanthomonadales > Xanthomonadaceae > JALYOU01. The sequence goes on along the minus strand of JAYTAY010000376.1, from coordinate 1,014 downwards.
TGGTGATGATTGCTTTCATACGCAAGCTGCGGGAGCAGGGCGATGCGCTCGACGACGCAATCGTCGACGGTGCGCTCGGCCGGCTGCGTCCGGTGTTGATGACCGCACTGGTCGCCTCGCTGGGCTTCCTGCCGATGGCGTTCAATGTCGGTGCCGGATCCGAAGTGCAACGCCCGCTTGCAACGGTGGTGATCGGCGGCATCGTGTCGTCGACCTTGCTCACGCTGCTGGTGCTGCCTGCGCTTTACCGTTGGCTGCATCGCGAGAGAAAGCGCGCAGGCAATCGCAGCATGCATACGCATGACGCCACGCAATGATGGATCTGGAATTACGACCGATGCTGCACCTGCTACTACATGCCGCCGTGCCGGCGGCCGTGGCGCTGGTGTGGTATCGGGATCGCTGGTTCCGGTCCTGGTGCTGGTTGATGGCCGGCTGGCTGATCGACCTGGATCACTTGGTGGCGGATCCCATCTACTCGCCCGGGCGCTGCAGCATCGGTTTCCATACGTTGCATACCACCCCCGCGATATTGGGCTATGCCTTGCTTACCGTGCCACGCCGCACACGTCTGCTGGGCTTGGGGCTGCTGATCCACATTGGCCTGGACGCGCTCGATTGCGTGTTGATGCGGTAGGAGCTACGCATGTTTGAAGTACTAAAAAACCGCACGTACCGGCACCTGTTTTTCGCACAGGTCGTGGCCCTGGTCGGCACCGGCCTCGCCACGGTGGCGCTCGGTCTGCTGGCCTACGATCTTGCCGGCAAAAATGCCGGTGCCGTACTCGGTACCGCGCTGGCGATCAAGATGATTGCCTACGTGCTGGTGGCGCCACTGGCCGGCGCCTACGCCAACCGGGTGCCGAGACGAGCCCTGCTGGTGGCGCTCGATCTCGGCCGGCTGGCGGTGGTGTTGCTGCTGCCGTGGGTGGACCAGATCTGGCAGATCTACGTGCTGATTTTCGTGCTCCAGAGCTGCTCGGCGGCGTTCACACCGACCTTCCAGGCCACCAT
>JAYTAY010000375.1:0-3088 GCA_043737255.1 Luteimonas sp. | reverse complement strand
AGCCGCCCGGTACCAGGATGCCGTCGACGCCGGCGAGTACCTTCGCAGCGCCCTCGCGTTCGATGTCCTGCGATTCCAGCCATTTGAGATTCACGCGCGTGCGCTGGCGGATGCCGCCGTGCTTGAGCGCCTCGGCCACGGACTTGTAGGCATCCTTGTGGTCGATGTATTTGCCGACGACCGCGATTGTGACTTCGTCGATCGGGTGTTCGCTGGCCTCGACCACGTCCAGCCACTGCGACAGATCCGCGCGGGGTGCGGCCTTGCTGCCCAGGCGCAGCTGGTCGACCACGATCTGGTCCAGTCCCTGCGCGTGCAACCACATCGGGATCTTGTTGATGTTGTCGAGATCGACCGCCGAAATCACAGCTTTTTCCGGCACATTGGTGAACAACGCGATCTTGCGGCGCTCGCTGTCGGGCAGTGGCTGTTCGCTGCGGCACAACAGCACGTCCGGCTGGATGCCGATCGAACGCAGTTCCTTGACCGAGTGCTGCGTCGGCTTGGTCTTTAACTCGCCGGCAGCGGCGATGTACGGCACCAGCGTCAGGTGGATGAAGACGGCTTTGTCCGAACCGCGTTCGGTGCGGATCTGGCGGATGGCCTCGAGGAACGGCAGCGATTCTATGTCGCCGACGGTGCCGCCGATTTCCACCAGCGCCACGTCGTAGCCTTCGGTCGCCATGTCGATGCGGCGCTTGATCTCGTCGGTAATGTGCGGGATCACCTGCACGGTGCCGCCGAGGTAATCGCCGCGGCGCTCGTTGCGGATGACGGCCTCGTAGATCTTGCCGGTGGTGATCGAGTTGTTGCCGGTCAGCCGGGTGTTGACGAAGCGCTCGTAGTGGCCCAGGTCGAGGTCGGTCTCGGCGCCGTCGTCGGTGACGTACACCTCGCCGTGCTGGAACGGGCTCATGGTGCCCGGATCGACATTGATGTAGGGATCGAGCTTCATCATCGTCACGCGCAGGCCACGCGCTTCGAGAATGGCCGCCAGCGAAGCGGCCGCGATGCCCTTCCCGAGGGAAGACACCACGCCGCCGGTGACAAAAATCAGGGGGGTCATGGTTTTACTGCCGCTGGAAAGCCGTAGTTTACCGGCTGGCTGCGCGAGCCGCGACCGGTTGACGCGGGCCGGCGCCGTCGTTGCGGGTGTCCGGACGAAAAACGCCCCGGACGTGCCGGGGCGCTTGATCGTGACGATTGAGCCGGTCCTTATGGCGTCTTGCGGCTCATTTCTTCCTCTTCCTCGTCATCATCATCCTCATCGGCCAATTCATTGGCATCCTCTGCATCCTTCGCCATCTTGGCAGCTTCAACGGCGCGATCGGCTGCAAATTGGGCGGTCGCGGCTTCCTTGTCGGCAGCAACCTCCGCATTGCCATCGGTCTTGTCTGCGGCAGCGCGTGCGGCGTCTGCGGACATCTCGGCCTCTTCCGCGGCCTGTTCGGCCTTCTCTGCATTGGTCTGCGATTGCGCGACGGCGTATGCCGACGGGACCGCAAGGACTACGGCGATGGCAGCCGTCAAAACAAGCTTGTGAATTCGCATGATGTGGTCACTCCGAATAAGTCAGGCATGGGCTCAAGTCGCTGCCTTGACGACTATCTGACGGTAACGCCAATGCCCCGGCCGGAACGTGAACAACAAGCCTTTAACTTCGTTGCAACGGTACCCTAGACGGATTGCCGCAAACCAACCGGCCCACACCCGCGAATCGAAGCACACGCATGAGCACACGCTATAACGCCGCCGATATCGAAGTCCTGTCTGGCCTGGATCCGGTCAAACGCCGGCCGGGCATGTACACCGATACCACGCGCCCGAACCATCTGGCGCAGGAAGTGGTTGATAACGCCGTCGATGAAGCCCTCGCTGGGCACGCCCGCGAGATCGACGTCGTCCTGCACGCCGACGGCAGTTGCGAGGTGTCCGACGATGGCCGCGGCATGCCGGTAGACCTGCACCCGGAGGAAAAAATTCCGGGCGTCGAATTGATCCTGACCCGCCTGCACGCGGGCGCGAAATTCAACAGCAAGAACTACACCTTCAGCGGCGGCCTGCACGGCGTTGGCGTCAGCGTGGTCAACGCGCTGTCGAAACAGCTCGATGTCTTCATCAAGCGCGACGGCAACGAATACCGGATGCAGTTCATGAACGGCGATCGCGTATCGAAGCTGGACATCGTCGGCGGCGTCGGCAAGAAAAATACTGGTACACGTCTGCGCTTTTGGCCGGACGCGAAATATTTCGACACGCCCAGGTTCAACCTGCGCGCACTCAAACACCTGCTGCGCGCCAAGGCGGTGTTGTGTCCTGGGCTGACGGTGACGTTGCACGACGTGGCCAGCGGCGAACGCGAGCAATGGTGTTACGAAGATGGCCTGCGCGATTACCTGAAAGGCGAGCTAACCGAACGCGAACTGTTGCCGCCGGATCTGTTCGTCGGATCGTTGAAGAAAGACACCGAAATCGTCGACTGGGCCGTGGCCTGGGTCGTCGATGGCGAACTGGTGCAGGAAAGCTACGTCAACCTGATCCCGACCGCGCAACACGGCACCCACGTCAACGGCCTGCGGACCGGCTTCACCGACGCGCTGCGCGAGTTCTGTGATTTCCGCAACCTGCTGCCGCGCGGCATCAAGCTGGCGCCGGAGGATGTGTGGGATCGCGTCGCCTACGTGCTCAGCATCAAGATGACCGATCCGCAGTTCAGCGGGCAGACCAAGGAGCGACTGAGTTCACGGCAGGCCGCGGGTTTCGTCGAAGGCGCCGCACACGATGCGTTCTCGTTGTGGCTCAACCAGCACACCGCGCTCGGCGAACGCATCGCGCAACTGGCGATCGAACGCGCCAGCATCCGCCTGAAAACCGAGAAGCAGATCGTCCGCAAGAAAGTCACGCAGGGTCCGGCGCTGCCCGGCAAGCTCGCCGACTGCATCTCGCAGGACCTGTCGCGCACCGAGATTTTTTTGGTCGAGGGCGATTCGGCAGGCGGCAGCGCCAGACAGGCGCGCGACAAGGATTTCCAGGCGATCCTGCCGTTGCGCGGCAAGATATTGAACACATGGGAAGTCGCATCCAGTGG
>JAYTAY010000374.1:0-3088 GCA_043737255.1 Luteimonas sp. | reverse complement strand
GGCCATCGCGCATCACGATGCGGGCGTCGCCGGTTTCCAGCGGCACGATCCGTTCGACCTGGTCGAGGTTGACGATCACGCTGCGATGCACGCGCCTGAAGCGGGACGGATCGAGGCGCGCCTCGATCGCCGCCATGGTGCTGCGCAAAGGATACTCGCGGCCGCGCACATGCAGGTTGACGTAGTTGCCACTGGCCTGCAGGGATTCGATGTCGCCGGAGGCGACCAGGAACTCGGCCCCCAGCTTGCGCACCAGAAAACGCTCAGGCCGATCCACCGGCTCCAGCGCCGGCGCGTCGTCCGGCGCGTCCAGAAGCCGCGCCTCGCCTTGCAGGCGACGCAACAGCAGCCGGTACCCTTCAATCAGCACCACCGCGCCGGCATAGCTGCGGATGTCCTTGAGATATTCGTAGCCGAACTCGCGCAGCCATGGCGAAAAATCGTAGTGCGCCCCCTGCGTGGCATACGCCAGCTTGCGCAGCCCCACCATCCCGAGCACGTGCAGGACCGACCACGCCACGCTGCCGAACACGTGCCCGGCCAGTGCCCGGCGCCAGGTGTCGACGTGCAGCGGATTGCGTCTGGTCCACCACACCAGCGCCGGTACCAGCGCCAGCGCCGCCAAGTGACTGCTCCATTCCCACACCACCGGCTCCCAGGCAGCAAAATCAAGCCCGGCGCGACGCACATCCATCAAGGAAGTGGCGCTGTTGGTTACGGCTCCCACCACGCAGGCCGCCACCCAGTAGCCCGCCTCCAGGCTGGAGCGCCATGGCTGGTAGCGATCCCACACGCTCGGGATGGGGGCGGCAGGCATCGAAGGCGGGGAAAGGGCGGATGGCATCTGCGCATTGTCGCCTAGCCGGGCGCTGCCGGCCCCCAGCCCATCCCCGTGTTCCGCCACTCGTCCCCGTGCGGCCACATGCGGTCACCTTGGCATGGCCAGCCGAGCGCGCGATGCCCAACCTGATGGACATCAACCGACTCGAGCCTGCCATGCCGACATCCACCACCCCAGCCCGGCCCCTTCGGCGCCACGACATCGACGCCTTGCGCGCAATTGCCTTTGCACTGTTGATCCTTTACCACTGGGGCATGTTGTACGTGGGTGGCGATGACTGGGACTGGCACCTCAAGAGCACGCACACGTCGGAGTGGCTGCAGCTGCCGATGCTGTTCGTGAACCGCTGGCGGATGGACCTGATCTTCCTGATCTCCGGCTTGTCGGTGCATTTCCTGCTGCGCGACACCGGGACGGGCCGGTTCGTCGCGCTGCGCACGTGGCGGCTCTTGCTCCCGCTGGTATTCGGGATGCTGATAGTGGTGCCGATCCAGCCCTATGCGCAGGGTGTGGCCAACGGCGCGGTCGAGCCGTGGTTCTGGCGTTTCATCGGCGATTACCTGGGTGGCCGGGAATGGCCGGGCGAAACATTCGACGGCTCGGACGGCCTCACTTGGAACCACCTGTGGTACCTGGGCTACCTGTGGATCTACACGCTGGTGTTCGCGGCGCTGCTGCCGCTGCTGCGCTCAGGCGGCGGTTTAGCGCTGCAGCGCGCGTTTACCAGACTTCGTGGAGGTTGGCTGCTGGTCCTGCCGGCGCTTCCGCTGCTGCTGGCAACATTGATCCTGGAGCCGATTTTCGGCGCCGAGGGCGATCCGGAGAATGATTGGTACCGCCACGCGGTGTTTTTCACGATGTTCCTGTACGGCTGGTGGATAGGCACTGATGCTGGCCTTTGGGCCGAACTGGCCCGGCTTCGCCAGCGCACGCTGGGCTGGTCGCTTGGCCTCTTTGCCGCCTACGCAGCCCTCGTGTTCACGCTGCCCGATGAGCTCCCGCACTGGCAGGGGGTGTGCATCTACGTGCTGCGCAACGGTTACATATGGACCGCGCTGTGCGCGATCCTCGGTTGGGCCCACACCCTGTTGAATCGTCCGTTCCGCTGGCTGCCCTGGACCAACGAGGCGGTGTTCCCGTGGTATGTCCTGCACCAGAGCCTGATCGTGCTTTGCGCCTACTGGCTACTTCCGCTGCGCCTGGGCCCGGTGCTGGAACCACTGCTGGTATTGACCGGTACCGTGGGCGGATGCTGGGTGCTGCACGCCGTCATCCGCCACGTTGGCCCGCTGCGACCCTGCTTCGGCATGAAACCCAGGCGGGGTAAAGCGCGCGCGGCAATCGCCGCCCCTGCGACGGGATGACGCGCTGTCAACTCATGCCGTGCCGCAACCAGACGGTGGCGTCGGTTTCATTGCCGAACACGCGCGCGTCGAAGCCCTGCTCGCGCGCCAGGATCTCGCCGAATTCCACTTCCGGAATCTGCTGGCTGTGGGCTTCCACATAGGCCACCCGCACATTCTCGAAGCCCTGGCCCACCATCGCCTGCACGAACTCGGCGATCTGCTCCGGCGGCGGCGGATCACCTTCCATGTCGTCCACCACCAGCAGCGCGCGCGGTGGATCGCGCCGGACTTCCTCGGCCAGTGCCATCCAATACGCGACCGTGGTTGCAAGGGTGCCGTTGACGCCGGTCACATGCGCGCGCAGCAGGCTGCCCTGGCGGCGGTAGTCGATCCGGAACGACGCGGGCGCATTCATGCGCCTGCCAGCGCGGCTTCGATATCGGTAGCCAGCGATGCCGGTTCTGCGGTGGATGCGTAGCGCTTGAGCACCTTGCCATCGCGGCCAATCATGAACTTGGTGAAATTCCACTTGATTGCATCAAAACCGAGCAGGCCTCCCTTCTCGTCCTTCAGCCATTGCCACAACGGATGCGCGTTGCCACCGTTGACCTCGACCTTGGCGAACATCGGGAAGCTGACGTCGTAGGTCAGCGCGCAGAAATTGCGGATCTCGTCGGCATTGCCTGGCTCCTGGTGGCCGAACTGGTCGCAGGGGAAGCCCAGCACCACCAGCCCCTTCGGCCCGTACTGGCGCCACAACTGCTCCAGCCCGGCGTACTGCGGGGTGAAGCCGCACTTGGAGGCGACATTGACGATCACCAGGACCTTGCCGCGGTAATCCGCGAGGGCGGTGTCGTGGCCATCAAGGCCAGCCGCGCTGAAATCGTAAGCGGTTGTCATA
>JAYTAY010000373.1:0-3094 GCA_043737255.1 Luteimonas sp. | reverse complement strand
CATAGTCGGCAGCGGCGCTGGAAAAATGATCGGCGAACGCGTGGTTCATGGCGCGATCCCGGAAGGTTCCAGCAATACGCGGACATCGTTACCGATGCGGCGCGTCTCGACGATGTCCAGACGCATGCGTTGCGTCATCTCATCGATTTGCAGGCCGTCGAACAGCGGCTTTGCGCGGTCACCTAGCAAGACCGGCGCGACATACAACAGCAATTCGTCGACGAGGCCTGCGGCAAGGAATGCGCCGGCGAGCGTGGCGCCCGCTTCAACCTGCACTTCGTTGATCTCGCGTTGTGCCAACAGTGCCAGCACTGCATCGAGATCAAAACGGCCAGCGGCGACAGGCACAGCCGCATGCTGCGCTGTAAAGCCGTTCGGCGGCTTGGCGTCTGGCGCATGCAGGTACAACGTTGGCGTATCGCCTTCGCGGATACGGCCGCGCGAAACGGTCGCGAGGCCCGGGTCGAGAACGACCCGTACCGGCGCAACGAATGGCCGGCCTGCATCGGGAGTGGCATCACCGAAACGCACCGTCAGGCGTGGATTGTCTGCGAGAACGGTGCCCGAACCGGTCAGGATCGCGCCGCTGCGTGCACGCCAGCGATGCACGTCATTGCGCGATGCTTCGCCGCTGATCCATTTCGATTCGCCGCTAGCCAAGGCACTTCGCCCGTCGAGGCTGGTGGCGAGCTTGACACGCAACCACGGCCGTCCGCGTTCGATTCGCGACAGGAAGCCGCGGTTTATCTTGCGCGCCTGCGCTTCCATCAGGCCGCGTTCTACGACGATGTTGGCGGCCTGCAATTTGGCGAAGCCGTTGCCATCAACTTGCGGAAACGGATCGCGCATCGCGCCGACCACGCGTGCGACGCCGGCGGCAATCAACGCCTCCGTGCACGGGCCGGTGCGGCCGGTGTGTGCACACGGTTCGAGGGTGACGTAAGCGGTCGCGCCTTTGGCGCGGTCGCCTGCCGCCTGCAGTGCGAGCACCTCGGCGTGGGCTTCGCCCTGACGCTGATGGAAGCCTTCGCCCACGACGTCATGGCCCTGCGCGATGACGCAGCCGACCATCGGGTTGGGCTTTGTCGTGTATAGGGCCCGTTCGGCCAGCTGCAAAGCGCGAGACATCATGGCGTGGTCGGTGGCGGTGAAGTCGGGCACGTCGCATTGATCCTGTTTTAGCTCTTCCGTTCAAGGAAGGCTGCGTGGGGAAGGTGCGCGATGTTTTTGCAGGAGCTACAAAAGCCGCTAGCGCTTCTTGCCTTTTTCGATCGGCACGATATCGGCGCCCAGCAACGGCAACTGTCCTTCAACGGGAAGATCGCGTTCCAGCCGATCCAGTTCCTCGCGAAAATCAGCGACATCCTCGAATGAACGGTACACGGAAGCGAATCGCACATAACCAACATGGTCAAGCTTGCGCAGTTCCGCCATGACGAATTCGCCAACGCGGCGTGACGCCACTTCGCGCTCGGTGGTCATGCGCAGCTGGTGCACCACGGCGCGCACGGCGGACTCGATCAATTCCTCCGCCACCGGCCGCTTGTTAAGCGCGCGATCAAAGCCAGCCCTCAACTTGCGCGCATCGAACGTATCGCGACGGCCATCGCTCTTGATGATCACCGGCAGCTTGAGCTCGATGGTTTCCATCGTGCTGAACCGCTCTCCGCAGGCCTCGCACTCGCGTCGGCGGCGGATGGTGACGCCATCGTCGCTGACGCGCGAGTCGATGACGCGGGTGTCGACGTGCTGGCAGAAGGGGCAATGCATGTAGGGCGGGTTTTAACCCGCCATCTCCAGCAGTCCCGAAAGGCGGGTTAAAACCCGCCCTACATCTGCGCATGGCTCGGTCAACCTCCTACCCATACACCGGAAACTGCTTGCACTGCTTGGTCACATTCTCACGCACCCCAGCAATGACGTTGTCGTCATCCGGCGCATCCAGCACATCACAGATCCAGTTCGCCAGCGCCACGCAATCCGCTTCCATATAGCCGCGCGTCGTAACTGCAGGCGTTCCCAGCCGCAAACCTGACGTCACAAACGGTTTCTGCGGATCATTCGGCACCGCGTTCTTGTTGACCGTGATGTGCGCCTTGCCGAGTGCGGCTTCCGCATCCTTGCCGGTGATGCCCTTGCCGATCATGTCGACCAGCATCAGATGGTTCTGCGTGCCGCCGGAAACGATCTTGTAGCCGCGCTTGATCATCGTCCCGGCCATCGCCTGCGCATTCCTGATGACCTGCTGCTGGTACACCTTGAACTCGGGTTCCAGCGCTTCCTTGAACGCGACGGCTTTTGCTGCAATCACATGCATCAGCGGCCCGCCCTGCAGCGCGGGAAAGACGATGCTCTGCAGCTTCTTCTCCATGTCCGCGTTGCCACCCCTGGCGACGATGATGCCGCCGCGCGGGCCGCGCAGCGTCTTGTGCGTGGTCGAGGTGCAGACATCGGCGTGCGGCACCGGGTTCGGATACACGCCGGCGGCGACCAGACCGGCGACGTGGGCCATGTCGACGAAGAAGATCGCGCCGACCGATTTGGCGATCGCCGCCATACGTTCCCAGTCGACGATCTGCGAATACGCGCTGAAACCGCCGATCAGCATCTTCGGCTTGTGTTCGTCGGCGAGGCGCTGGACTTCGTCGTAATCGATCAGGCCATCGCCATCGACACCGTACTGCACCGCGTTGAACAGTTTTCCACTGAGGTTGACCTTGGCCCCGTGGGTGAGATGGCCACCGTGCGCCAGCGACATGCCGAGGATGGTGTCGCCGGGCTGCAGCAGCGCGAAATACACAGCTTGGTTGGCCTGCGAGCCGGAATGCGGCTGCACGTTTGCGTAGTCCGCCCCGAACAATTGCTTGCAGCGATCGATGGCGAGTTGCTCGGCGATATCGACGTATTCGCAGCCGCCGTAATAGCGCTTGCCGGGATAACCCTCGGCGTACTTGTTGGTCAGCTGGCTGCCCTGCGCCTCCATGACGCGCGGGCTGGCGTAGTTTTCCGACGCGATCAGCTCGACGTGGTCTTCCTGGCGGCGGTTCTCGGACGCGATCGCGGCGGCCAGTTCGGGGTCGAAACCTTCGATGCG
>JAYTAY010000372.1:0-3097 GCA_043737255.1 Luteimonas sp. | reverse complement strand
TCGGTGCGTTGTTGACTGCCTTGGGCAGCGGTGATGGTGTCGCGTTGCTGGCGGAAGTCGCGGAACTTGCAGATTTTTCACCGGATTGGAGCAGCGTGCTTGACGCCTTCGCAGATGCGCTGCATCGCGTACAGGTCAAGCAGCTGGTGCCGACAGTTGCGAGCGTAGCCGATGGCGTCGATGTGGAATCGCTGGCGGCAACGCTGCGGCCTGAAGTGATACAGCTGTGGTACCAGATGGCGCTCAATGGCCGTCGCGACCTGCATCTGGCTCCGAGCCCCCGCGCGGGATTCGAGATGAGCGTGCTGCGGATGCTGGCATTTCGTCCGTCCGAAACAGGTTCGCAAAAGGTCGCTGCAGCGCCAACGCGCGCATCCGGTCCCGCTGCCGTGAAGGCGGCGCTGGCGAGCAGCCCTGAAAGTTCGGCTGCACCTACCACACCCATTGCTGCTCAGGGTTCCGGGGCACCCATTCCGGTCGTCGAGACAAGACAGCAACCGTTGCCACCGCGGCCCGCTGCAAACGTCGCCGCCAGCATCGATGCGGAGCGTTGGCTCGAATTGATCGCCGAGTGCGGCTTGAAAGGGCCGGCGGGACAACTGGCTGCACATGCGTCATTCGTGGGGTTTGCCGACGGCGTACTGAAGCTCGCGTTGCCGGCGACCGACGATCACCTGCGTGCACCGAACCTGGTGCAGAAATTGGCCGAAGCGTTGTCGTCATGTCTCGGCAACGCGCCGCAGATCAAGTTTGAAACCACGCATGCCGCAGGCGACACTCTGCACCAGCGCACCGAGCGCCAGCGCGATGCGCGGCAGGCGTCCGCGGAAGACGCCTTCATGAACGACCCGGACGTGCAACGCTTGATCACGCAGCACGGCGCCAGGGTTGTGCCCGATTCCATCCGACCCTTCGACGAGTGACCGACATGCGCGGCAATATTGCCCAACTGATGCAACAGGCGCAGAAGATGCAGGAAAACCTGCAGAAAGCGCAGGAAGAACTGGCCAGCGTGGAAGTCACCGGCCAAGCCGGCGGCGGCATGGTCAACGTGACGCTGAGCGGCCGCATGGAATGCCGCAAGGTGCGTATCGATCCGAGCGTGCTCGCTGATCCGGAAATGGCCGAGGACTTGATTGCCGCGGCGTTCAATGACGCGGTCAACAAGGCCAATGCGGTATCGCAGGAAAAAATGGGAGCGGCGTCCGCGGGGATGGCGTTGCCGCCGGGGATGAAGCTGCCGTTTTGATTTTTACCTGTCATTCCCGCGAAGCGAGAACCCAGCGCCTTTGCTGTTGCGCTGCCTTCGAGAACCTTCAAGTCACTGGGTTCCCGCTTGACCAGCTTCGCTGTTGAAAACCGCGGGAATGACGAGCAAAAAAAGCAATGTCAGCCTCTTTACTCGAACAACTCATCGAAGCCTTCCGCGTCCTGCCAGGCGTCGGCCAGAAAACCGCGCAACGCATGGCGTATCACGTGCTGGAGCGTGAGCGCGATGGCGGAAAGCGGCTTGCCGAAGTGCTTGCGACAGCGGTCGATAAAATCGGCAATTGCGCACGATGCCGCGATTTCAGCGAGACCGAACTCTGCGCCACCTGTGCGAGCGCTTCCCGTGATGTGCATCAGCTTTGCGCGGTGGAGTCGCCCGCAGATCGTCTTGCAATCGAACAGGCGACCGGCTATCGCGGCCTGTATTTCGTGCTGCAGGGACGATTGAGCCCGCTCGACGGCATCGGCCCGCGCGAACTCGGCCTCGACCAAATGTCGGCGCGCATGGCGGAAGGCGAAGTGCAGGAGTTGATCATCGCCACCAACCCGACCGTCGAAGGCGAAGCCACCGCGCATTACCTCGCACAACTGGCGCGGCAGCATGGCGTGCGGCCCAGCCGGTTGACGCATGGCGTACCGCTGGGCGGCGAGCTGGAATACGTCGATCGCGGCACGCTGTCGCACGCCTTCGGTACCCGCAGCGAAATGCCGTTGTAATGCCTTTGCAGGAACGCACCTGGGCGCGATAAGGCATTACCGGTAGAGCCCATCGCGCCCAGGTGCGCTCCTACAAAAGCATCAATCTCTTCGAGGAGCACGTGATGTCAGACAACACCATCTTCGGCAAAATCACCCGCCGCGAAATCCAGGCCGACATCGTCTTCGAGGACGAGCACCTGATTGCGTTCCGTGACATCGCGCCGCAAGCGCCGGTGCATGTGTTGTTCGTGCCAAAGACGCCGATCGCGACACTCAACGATGTGCAGGCAGGCCAAGCCGAGGTCGTCGGCAAACTCGCGATTGCCGCGGCCGCGTATGCCAAGCAACAGGGATTCGCCGAAGACGGCTATCGCATCGTCATGAACTGCAATGCTGATGGCGGGCAGACGGTGTTCCAGATCCACCTGCACCTGCTGGCGGGTGCGCCGCTGGGCCGTTTCGGCACTAGCGGCTGATCACGCCTAATGCGTGCAGCAAACGCGCAGGCCGGGTTGGCTTCATCAACCCAGTGCCTAGCTGAAGCTCAATACTTGCCATCACTCCATTCCCACCCAGCCCACGGCCACGGCCGGCGCGGATACGGGTAGCGAGGATCCAAGCCCGGCGCTTGCGGCCACAGGTAGACCACATCGGCCGCGACGCGCGGGAAGCGCGAGTCGGTCAGTCCGATCTTCCTGTTTTCGTAGCCGTCGATGCGGCCGACGAAGGTGAGTTCGCGATTCTTCAAGTAAATCGCCGGATCGTAAAAACCAGTGCGGCAGGCTATGAAATGGCCGCTACCGTCCTCGGTCATGCTGCGCGGGCGTCCGCCTATCGACAGTTCGCTGCCGATCATGTCGAAGCAGGTCTGGCTGCCCATGGGGCGCGTTTCGATGATGCGGCCACCCCAGCGTACGGGGACACCGGAGCGATCGATTTCAACCGCCTGCACCGGCGTGATCTGGTAGACCTCGGCCTTCAACGGCTTGGGCACCGTGTAGCACGCGGATAGCAGGCTGGCGAAAACAATGACCGGGAGGTAACGCATGTTCATCGCTGGTTTTTCCTGAAAAGCCCGCATGGATTCATGGACGATGCGCTCGCAGCGCGCGGATCAGTTCGCTGTGCC
>JAYTAY010000371.1:0-3097 GCA_043737255.1 Luteimonas sp. | reverse complement strand
GTCGGGGCTGAGGCCCCTCCCACAAAAGACGCACTTGGTCGCTTCGACATCGCACCGTGCTTTTTGTGGGAGAGGCCTCAGCCCCGACACTCGTAACGCGTCAATACCGGGTGCGGGTCAACGCCAATGCAACCAGCCGCGCATACAACCGCTCGCGAATGCTTCGCGGCGACGCCAGCACCATGCGCGCCAATGCTTCCGTGTCGTCGCGGTTGCCGGACAGCAATGCACTTGCCATGGTTCGCAGCTTGGTGCCTGTGGTCGCGGTATTTGTCTTCAGCCACCCCAGCGCCTTGACCAGCCGCTGCTCGACGTCGGTGAAATCGCTGCCGAGCGGGTAGTCGGGGAGGGTGCCATCACGACGGAATACGCTGAGGACATCGCGCAATTCCTCCGGAGTGTTGCGCTGCCAGTCGGCATCGCCAGAAAATCCATCGTGCAATTTGCGGTTGCGTTTCGCCGTCTGCAGCAGGCCTGCCTGGAAACGCGCATCAGCGATGGCCGTCATCGCGATCACGCAATCCTCGTCGGTCTTGCCGCACACATCGGCGATGCCGTATTCGCTGATGTAGACATTGCGCAGGTGGCGCGGAATGGTGGTGTGGCCGTAGTTCCAGACGATGTTCGATGCAGTCCTGCCACCCGATTCGCGGGTGGCGCGCAACATCAGCACGGAGCGCGCTCCCGGCAAGGCATGCGCCATCGCCACGAAGTTGTACTGGCCGCCGACACCGGACACCACGCGGCCATCATCGAGTCCGTCCGACACCGCCGCACCCAGCGCCGTGGCCATCATGCAGGTGTTGTAGAACCGTGCATCGTGGCGCTGCAACCGCTCCAGCGTTTCGTTGCCGCCGTACAACTCGTTGACCTCACTGACACGTTTCATGCCGATGCCGCGGCGCGTTGCACGATCGAGATTGCGCAGCCAGTCGTAGAACACGGGTGAGCCGAGATAAAACGCGCCGTGCAGGAACTCGCCATCACGTTGCAGCAGTTGCTGGTCCGAAGCGCTGGCCGTGCCGTTGACCATGCGCCGCATCAGCGCCTCGTTGTCGACCACCTTGCGCCTGATGACACCGGCCTGCACCAGCCGCATGAAGCCCTCGTTGATCATCTCGCTGCAGCCGTACAGGCCGACGGCGAACGGACCGAGTCCGCCGCTGGCGACGACGGCGGGATGCGATGCGATATCAGGATCGAGTGCGTGCAACACCCGGCGGTACGCAGTGTTGTCGGTGTGCCGCAATGCCAGCGCATGGCACAGCGCATCGGCCAGCGCGCCGATGCCGATCTGCAACGTGCCGCCATCGCGCACCAGCGCACTCGCATGGAAGCCGATCGCGTAATCGGCACCGGATACCGGTTGCCGCGGCAGGCCAAACAGTTTCGGATACGGGCCGGGCGGCCGCACCACGGCATCGAAGAAATCGGCATCGACGGCTGCCGTACCGTCGAGCCACGGCAATTCCGGATCGATCTCCGCAATCAACAGTGGTCGCGGCAAGCCGCGCGTGACGATGGCATCGACTGCGTCGAAGGTCAGGTCGGTGTTCGACGACATCGACAGCCGCGAACCATCTTCGTTGCTCGCCACTTTCTGCACGATGCAGTTGACGCCGCGATCGGCGAGCGCCTTGGCGACATGCGTGTAGTTGAGGCTGGCGTAGTGGCGCTGCGCCTGCGACGAGTTCAGCAGCGCACCCGATTGGAGGTAGAACTCCTCGACGCTGATATGCGCCGGCAACGCATCGCGCTGGATCGCATCGACATAGGCCAGCCGCGGGAAATCATCGCCGAAATGGCGCGAAACGAACGATCCGAGGAAGCGTTTTTCCAGATCGCTCGATCCGGTCGGCGGATTCAGCGACAACGCCGTGTACAGATGCAGCGGCCGCGACGCATCCCGCTCGCAACGCGCATACAACGCGTTCAACAACCGATGCGGTTTTCCGATGCCCAGTGGCGCGCCGATGTGCAAGGGACCATCGATGCTGGCGAGCAGCGAATCGACGGTGTCGTCCAGAGAGTCAAGGACTGCGGGGCTGTTCATCAGCTGAGTATGTCATCCGTCCTGTAGGGCTTGACAAGATCGATTACGAGCGTGATCCATGCGAAAGTTTCCGGATGTAATCGGGACCCGCGATGCCAGCCCACTACCGCAGAGCCGGCTGGAAAACCTGCCGCTCTATCCGGCGGAGGCGGCCAAGCAGAAGATTGCGGGCAAATTGCTGCTGAGCGTCAACGTTGATGCGCACGGTCGTCCAACTGCAGTCGAAGTCGAGCGTGCGGAACCAGTCGGTGTGTTCGACGCAGCGGCAAAGGACGCCATCATGAAATGGCGGTTTGAACGGCGATTGGAAGACGGCAAGCCCATCGCGGGACGTGTGCGCGTGCCGATCGAGTTCGCGCAGCCAACCAGCAGCACGCAGAGTTGAGCGATTACCGCGCACGGCAGCTGTCCAGAAACAATCAAAAAATGACGTAGGGGTAGCCACGCTGTGGCGATTAATATCTCATCCTCGCCAGGCAGTAAGTTTCATTTCTGAGTAGGTGCTCGAGGTAGGCTGCGTTCCAGTTCGGCGATCACTTCCGCCGCCGGTGCTGGCTTCCGAATGTGATAACCCTGTGCACGGTCGCAGCCGATGTCGCGCAGCATCTCGAGCGTCAGCGCGTCCTCGACGCCCTCGGCGACCACGCCCAACTGCAGGTGATGGCCGAGGTCGATGATCGAGCGCACCACCTGCACCGAACGTGCATCGCGCTGCATGTCCATCACGAAGGCCCGGTCGATCTTGAGCTCGGTCGCAGGGAAGTGCTTGAGGTACGCGAGCGAGGAATAGCCGGCGCCGAAATCGTCGATCGAGATGCACAGCCCTTCGTCGCGCAGGCGGCGCAGCAATTTCAGGCTCATGTCGGGATCTTCCATCAACGCGTTCTCGGTCACCTCCAGGGTCACCGCCTCGGCCGGCACGTTCCAGATACTCAGTGCCGACATGACCTGGCTGATGATGTCGCGCTGGCCGAACACGCGGGGCGAGAGGTTGATCGAGAAGCCCAGCGTCGGATCGATGCTTCGGGCGAGCGAGGCGTGTCG
>JAYTAY010000370.1:0-3098 GCA_043737255.1 Luteimonas sp. | reverse complement strand
GACCAGCTGAAACCCCACAGACGCGCCAGCATCACCATGTTTTCGCGCCCGGTCAGATCCTCATCGAGCGAGGCGAACTGTCCAGTCATCGAGATGACGCGGCGCACGCCCTGAGAATCGGTGCGCAGATCATGACCCATTACCTTTGCGGTCCCTCCATCGGGGGCGGTCAATGTGGCCAACATCCTCAACAGCGTGGTCTTGCCCGCACCGTTGGGCCCCAGCACCGCGAAGATACTGCCTCGCCGCACATCAAGATCGATGCCCTCGACAGCCCTGACTTTCCCAAAATTCTTGGCGAGTCCGCGTGTGGATATCGCCAGTTCGACGCCGGAATCAACACTCATATCGGCGTCCGCTCGAGGGACTCGAGGCAACAACCATGCGCGCCGCAGCGGGCTTCTCCGTTCTTTTCATCATCGCTTCCAGCATCCTACTTACCTTGAGGAAATCCATCTCTATCGACGTTCCATGTTATGAGGTCATGTGCGGGTTATGAGGTCATGTGCGGAAGCTGTCAAAATCGCAATAGTGCAATCGATTAGCGATACTTGCCGTCCCTCATTGTTTATTGTGCAGCATCGCTTTCGAAAATAAAAGGCAAGGGGCTGTCGTAGACAAGAGCGGGTTTATGCTTGTCGAATGAGCCTGAAACGCTGCACAGGCTCAGTGGAGCTGGATGAAAGTTACTTCGGCGGTGTCCGTAAAGGTAAGCGAGGTCGTGGCGCTGCCGGTAAGGTCGTGATCTTCGGCATCATCAAGCGCAAGGGGAAGGTTTATACCAAGATTGTGGACGATGCCAGGAGCAGGACGCTAATGTCTGTAATTGAGCGGAAAATCGCGCCCGACAGCATCGTGTACACGGACAGTTACCGCAGCTACAACGCGCTGGATGTGAGTGGTTTCCATCACCATCGGATCAATCATTCGGAACAGTTCAGTGATGGCAAGAACCACATCAATGGAATCGAGAACTTCTGGAATCAGGCAAAACGGATGTTGCGCAAGTACAACGGCATCCCCAAGAACACATTCCCCTTGTTCCTGAACGAGTGTGAGTTTAGATTCAACTACGGGACGCTAAAACAACAACTCAAAGCACTGAAGGATTGGGCTGAAATCTGACGTTATCTACTACAGCCCCAAAGGCAATCAGCTGCGCCATCGTTCCACAGCATCGCTTCCGGATCGCCGATCCTCGCCTTCAGGGCATATCGATATGCATGAAGCTCTTCGTAGTGGGTGGCCGCGATCACCACCGAAAGGCGCACATCGGCTTGCCTACGCGCGCTCGGCGGACGTCGCTTCCATATCCGTGATAACCACCGGCCGACACCCCCAGCGCCCTGCACAGGTCCGCCAGTGGATAGTTCAGCCGTTGTCTGTCGATCCAGGCGTACCGCGCTTGGATGCGCTCGCGAAGTACGCCGTCGCTTTTTTTAGGATCGCGTTCTCCTGCTTGAGCCGCGCGACCTGCTTCCGCAACTGTGTCAGCTCCTGCTGCTGGGGCGAACGGCGGCCAGAGAGCCACGGAAAACATGCTCGCCTTCAGCGGCAAGCGCGTCACGCCACTTGTAGAGCCGGTTGCGCGGCACGCCCAACTCCAGCGCTGTGACACGGGCTTGCCGCCGCGCTCCAGCAAGCGTACGGCCTCGCGCTTGAGCTCCTCGGTGAACCGCTGCCTTTCCATCCAAACACCTCCGGGTTGTCCCCATTTTCAGGTGTGTGTGGCAGGCGGGCCAATCCAGGTTCATGCGGGAGTTGCCCGACGTCGACGAGGTCTTCGCCCCTTGCGGCCAGTCGGGCCCGTCGCCGGTACCTACACTACACGCTGACCGGAATCTCCGTCGCGCCGCGCAGGTTCATCCGGCCGTTCCAGCGCACCGGACCGGACAAAGCAAGTCCGGGGAACCTGGTCACCAGCCGGCTGATCGCCACCCGGCCCTCCAGCCGGGCGAGCGCGGCGCCGAGGCAGTGGTGCGCGCCTACGCTGAACGTCAAGTGCTTGCCGGCCCGTTCGCGGTCGAGCCGCAGCACGCCGGCGTCCGGGCCGAACATCCGCTCGTCCCGGTCTGCCGAGCCGAGCAAGGCGATTATCATCGCGCCGGCCGGGATCTCATGGCCGCCGATCTGGTACGGGGCCAGGGTGATCCGGCGGGTCTGGTGGGTGGGGCTGTCGTAGCGGAGGATCTCCTCGACGGCGTTGCCGATAAGGCCCGGGTTCGACCGCAGCAACGCAAGTTGGTCAGGGTATCGCAGCAACGCGACAACACCGTTGCCGATCAGGTTGACGGTCGAATGGTGGCCGGCGACGTAGAGCAGCACGACCTGGGCCACCAGTTCGTCGTCAGAGAGGAAGTCGCCGCCATCCTCTGCCTGGATGAGCGAGGTCAGCAGGTCGTCGGCCGGGTTCTTCCGCTTCCACGCGATAGCCTCACGCACTATGTCGACCAGCCCGCCCTGGGCCTCCATGATCGCCTTCATCACCTCGGGATCGTCGACCGGTTCCGCCGCACGGACAAACGTTTCGGTCAACTCGAGCAGCCGAGTGGTATCGGTGTCCGGCATGCCGAGCATCGCCGAGATCACCGCGAACGGCAACGGGAACGCGAATGCGTCGATCAGGTTGACCGAGCCGGCATCGGCCATGCGGTCCAGCGACGCGTCGACTAATTGGGTCACCATTGGCTCCAGCGCGGCGATCGAGCGCGGCGAGAACACCTTACCCACCAACGACCGCAGCCGGGTGTGGTCCGGCGGGTCACTGTCCATCATGCTCACCAGTTTGACGGGCGCATTGACGATGATTTGCTCGTACTGTTCGCGCATCGGCCCAGCGCCGATGTTGTCCTCCGACGCGGACAGTCGGGGGTCGCGCAGCAGCGCGTCGCAGTCGGCGTACCGTGACACGAACCAGACCCCCATCGGGTGCTCCTGCACCGGGTGCATGTCGCGCATCTCCCGGTAGTGCTCGTACGGGCTCTCGTAAAACCCCGGCGTGAGCGGGTTGAACAGTCCTGGGGGCATCCCCGTTTCCTGACTCGTCCCTGTTTCCGGAGTTGTTTCAGTCATTGTCTGGTTCCCTTCATTCATAGTTT
>JAYTAY010000369.1:0-3107 GCA_043737255.1 Luteimonas sp. | reverse complement strand
GGGCTTGTAGCCGAGTTGTTGCAGGGCGATGACAGCTTCGGAAAACGGGTCATGCGCGACTTTGCCGCCTGACGCGATCGGCGAACCGCCGCCGAGATCGACGGCACGATCGCGTAGCTCGACGACCATGCGTTCGGCGGTTTTTTTGCCAATACCAGGGATGCGCGTCAGCGACGCGACATCGTTGGTCTGCAACATGCGCACGAAGTCGTCGACGCTGACGCCCGACAGCACCGCCAGCGCGATCTTCGCGCCGATGCCGGAGACTTTCTGCACATCGCGGAACAGGCGGCGCTCGCTGACGCGCATGAAGCCGTACAGCGACACGCTGTCTTCCTTCTGCGCGTAGTGCGTGAACAACGACACTTCGCGGCCGACTTCGGGCAGGTCGTAGAAGGTGCTCATCGGCGCTTCCAGTTCGTAGCCGACTCCGTGCACATCGATGACCAGCCAGGGCGGCTGCTTGTGGATGAGAATCCCTTTCAGAAATCCGATCATGGTTGGGGCATGCCTTGTTTTTTTCCGACGGAAATCGAGCAGGATTTCATCATCATCATTTCCTGCTCCAGGCCTCACGCACATTCACACCCAACCGGTTCGCACTCGCCCGCACATGCGCATGCGTGATCGCGACCGCCAGCGCATCGGCGGCATCGGCCTGCAGCTTGCCGTGCAGGTTCAACAGCAAGCCGACCATGTGCTGCACCTGCACCTTGTCCGCGGCGCCCTTGCCGACCACCGCCAGCTTGACCTCTTTCGCGGCGTATTCGTGGATTGGCAGGTCGCGCAGCACCACCGCGCACATCGCCGCGCCTCGCGCGTGCCCCAGTTTCAGCGCCGAATCGGGATTGCGCGCCATGAACACTTTTTCGATGGCGACTTCGTCCGGTTTCCAGGTATCGATGACTTCGGCAAGCCCGTCGAGCAGGCGCTTGAGCCGGTGCGCGAATTCGCCATCGCCCAGCAACAGCAGCGGCCCGTGGAAGACGTGCGTGGTCTTGCCGGCGGCATCGACATCGATGATGCCGACGCCGGTGCGCTGCGAACCGGGGTCGATGCCGAGGATGCGGGTCATTGCAAAGACGCCGGCTTCCGGATCATGCGTACGCGTCTTCGCCAAGGTCCGCGTTCGAGTACACATGCTGCACGTCGTCGAGGTCTTCCAGCCAGCCGAGCAGCTTGGCGACCTGCTGCGCAGTGTCGCCTGCGACGGCAATGTCGTTGTCGGCGCGGTAGGTGACTTCGGCGTAGCCCGGCTTGAAGCCGGCGGCAGCGAGCGCCGCCTGCACCGCATCGAAATCATCGGGCGCAGTCAGCACATCGATCGCACCATCCTCGGGATACACCACGATGTCCTCGGCGCCGACCTCGATCGCGGCGTTGGTGATGCGGCTCTCAAACGATTCGCGCTCGTCAGCGCCGGGCGCGAAACTCAGCACGCCGAGTTTCTTGAACAGGAACGCGACCGAGCCATCGGTGCCGAGGTTGCCGCCGAATTTTCCGAAAGCATGCCGCACATCGGCGACGGTACGCACCTTGTTGTCGGTGAGGCAGTCGACGATCACGGCCACGCCTCCGGGTGCGTAGCCTTCGTAGCGGATTTCCTCGTAATCGACGCCTTCAAGTTCGCCAGTGGCCTTCTTGACCGCGCGCTCGATGACGTCCTTGGTCATGTTGGCCGACAGGGCCTTGTCGATCGCCGTGCGCAGACGTGGATTACCGGCGCAATCCCCACCGCCAGCGCGCGCCGCGACACCAATTTCGCGGATGAGCTTGGTGAAGATCTTGCCGCGCCTGGCGTCCTCGGCGTTCTTGCGGCCTTCGATGGAGGGGCCTCTGCCCATGAACACTCCGGTGTGATTCGAATTGCGAAGCGGCAATTTTACGCGATCGAACAGCAGTCCCGCCGTGGCGCCAAAACAGAGTTTGCAGGAGCGCTTCATGGGCGGGATGGCATTGCTCGTAAAGCCCCATCGCGCCCATGGGGCGCTCCTACGCAGGCGGTGTGAAGCGGCCCTCGTTGAGAAAATGCACCGCCTGCGCGGCTGCCTCGCTGGAAAACAGCAGGCCGCTGTGACTGGCGGCAATGACGATGTGGTCGACGAGCGCGGGCGTTTTCGTCTCGGCGATCGACACCGTGCCGTCGTTCGCGTCCTGGAACTGCGCGACGAGCACGCCGAATCCGCGCGGCACGGTGCCGGCGATCATGCCGACTTCAACGGTGGCGGGCCAGACCACGCAGCCGCGTCGCAACAATTCGGCGCTGCGGCCCAGCCACAGCGATGCCGCCGGCCAGCGCGCGAGACCCGCCGCTGCGCCACTCCCGCACAACGGCACGCCGAGGCAGACCATGCGCGCGACGGGAAGATCTGTTTCGCTGGCCATTGCCTCAAGTGCGATCAATCCACCGAGACTGTGCGCGACGATGTGTACATCGCCGCCTTCGCGCAGCAATTTAGCCAACCGCGGGACGGCGGCATCCGGGCCGCCGACGATGCTGTGATAGCCGAAGATTTCCGGAGTGAATCCTGCAGCCCGCAGGCGCGATGCGAACCATTGTGTGGTGAGGCCTGTCATCCACAGGCCGTGCAATACGACGACGCGTTTTGTCATGGAATTCTGCTTTTCTTCTGCCTTCGGGAGAAGTTGCCCAAAGGTCGGATGAGGGCGGGAGAATGACTTGTCATGTGGCGACATCTTCTGCCGGAGGGAGAAGGAGCAACAACGCTTACGAAGGGTGAACGGCAGGCATACGCCGAAACATGAACTCCCGATCGCGCGCGTTGCCGACTGCAAATGCATACTCACCCGCAAACTCGAACCCACGTCGCGCATAAAACCGTTGCGCGCGCAGATTCTCCGACCACACACTGATCCACAGCGTGCGCGGCCCATCGCGTTCGAGCCAGTCGAGCGCCGTCTGCAACAAGCGGCCGCCGATGCCGCCGTTCTGCTCGCTGCCCAGCAGATACAACCGCTTCAATTCGCCATCGTTGGTCGTCGCCTGCGGATGCGGCAGCCCGCACGGTCCGGCGGCGGCATGGCCGACCACGTCGCCATCGCGCTGCACCAGCCAGATCGCATAGTCGGGATGTTCCAGGATCACC
>JAYTAY010000368.1:0-3111 GCA_043737255.1 Luteimonas sp. | reverse complement strand
TTCGATCGATGAGCTACGCCATTACCGTATTTCGATGGGCGCATTCGCTCCGACCGGCGAACCTGAGAGGACACAAGCATGAAGACGATATTGTTCGGTTTGTCCGCTGCCATTGCGATGGCGACCGGCTGTGCGCCGGCGCAGACGCCGGCTGCGCCGGTGCCATAGGCGACAGCTGCCGCGCAGCTCCCGCCCGGCATGAAGCAGTACTGGTTCGTGATGCTGAAGAAAGGTCCAAAACGCGACCAGTCCGCGGAAGAGTCGAAGCAGCTGCAGGCGGGGCACATGGCCAACATCGAGGCTTACGCCAAATCCGGGCAGCTGCAGATCGCTGGCCCGGTCGCGGACGACGGCGATTGGCGCGGCATTTTCATCCTCGACGTCGCCGATCGTGCCTCGGAGGAAAAGATGTGCACGGACGATCCCGGCGTTGCGGCGGGCCGGCTCAGTTGCGAGATCCACCCGTGGCTGTCGGAGCCTGGTGCAACGCTCAAGTAGTCGCTCGTTGCATTGTCTGTTTGTCGTCATTCCCGCGAAGGCGGAAGCGCTTTACAACAGCGAAGCTGGTCAACCCAGTGACTTTGCTTTCGGAGTATCGCCCGGTCGCTGGATCCCCGCCTTCGCGGGGATGACGATGTTTAGGTCAGGCAGCTTTCGACTTCGCCAACCGCAACCAGGTATCGACCACGGTATCGGGATTGAGCGACATCGACTCGATGCCTTGCTCCATCAGCCAGATCGCAAGATCGGGATGATCCGACGGGCCCTGTCCGCAGATGCCGATATATTTGCCGCGCGCGCGTGCTGCGCTGATTGCCATCGACAGCAGCTTCTTGACAGCCGGATCGCGTTCGTCGAACAGATGCGCGACGATCGCCGAATCGCGATCCAGACCGAGCGTGAGCTGGGTCAGGTCGTTGGAGCCGATCGAGAAACCGTCGAAGATGTCGAGGAATTCGTCAGCCAGCAGCGCATTCGACGGCACCTCGCACATCATGATGATCTTCAGATCTCCTTCGCCTTGTCTGATGCCGTTTTCGGCGAGCACCTGCAACACCGCACGCCCTTCGTCCGGCGTACGCACGAATGGGATCATGACCCAGCAGTTGGTCAGGCCCATCTCGTCGCGGACCTTGCGCACCGCGCGGCATTCCAGTGCGAACGCGTCCTTAAATGACGGATCGACATAGCGGCTGGCGCCGCGGAAACCGATCATCGGATTCTCTTCGTGCGGCTCGTAGCGCGCGCCTCCGATCAGGTTGGCGTATTCGTTCGATTTGAAATCCGACAAACGCACGATGACCGGATGCGGCGCGACCGAGGCGGTGATCGTGGCGATGCCTTCGGCGAGGCGATCGACGTAGAAATCGACCGGGCCCGCGTAGCCGGCCATCCTGGCGTCGATTTGTTTCCTGGTGTCCGCATCCTGCAGGTGGTACTCCAGCAACGCCTTGGGATGCACGCCGATGTGGCTGGCGATGATCATTTCCAGCCGCGCCAGACCGATACCCGCATTTGGCAACATCGCGAAATCGAAGGCGCGCTCCGGGTTGGCGACATTCATCATGATCTTGAGCGGCGCCGGCGGCATGTTTTGAAGGTCGGTGGTGATGCGCTCGAACGGGAGGCGGCCCGCATAGATGAAGCCGGTATCGCCTTCGGAGCAGCTGATGGTGACGTCGTCGCCATCGACGATTGTGTCGAGCGCATTGCCGGTGCCGACCACCGCGGGCACGCCCAATTCACGCGCGATGATCGCGGCGTGGCAGGTGCGGCCGCCGCGATTGGTGACGATGGCCGCGGCGCGCTTCATCACCGGTTCCCAGTCGGGGTCGGTCATGTCGGCGACCAGCACGTCGCCGGGCTGCACGCGCGCCATGTCGGCGAGCGAACGCACTACGCGGGCGGTCCCGCTGCCGATCTTATGACCGATGGCGCGGCCTTCAGCGATCACCGGGCCGCGTTGCTGCAGGTGGAACCGTTCGATCTGCGTCGCCTTACTGCGCGACTTCACCGTTTCCGGACGCGCCTGCACGATGAAGAGCTTGCCGCTGATCCCGTCCTTGGCCCATTCGATATCCATCGGCCGCTGGTAGTGCCTTTCGATGGTCAGCGCCTGACGCGCCAACTCGTGCACCTCGTCGTCGGAGATGGAGAATCGGTTGCGCAGTTCCACGGGTGTGTCTTCGTTGCGCACGCGCTCGCCGGGCGCATCGGAATACACCATGCGGATCTGCTTGCTGCCGAGCGAGCGGCGCAGGATCGCCGGTTTGCCCTGCATCAATGTCGGTTTGTAGACGTAGAACTCATCCGGGTTGACCGCGCCCTGCACGACGCTCTCGCCCAGGCCATAGCTGGAGGTGATGAACACCACTTCGCGGAAACCCGATTCGGTGTCCAGCGTGAACAGCACGCCGGAACTGCCCACGTCCGAACGCACCATCAACTGCACGCCGGACGACAGGAACACATCCTCGTGCTTGAAGCCGTGGTGCACGCGATAGGCAATGGCGCGGTCGTTGTACAGCGACGCGAAGACTTCCTTGACCTTGCGCACCACATCGTCCTCGCCAGTCACGTTGAGGAAGGTTTCCTGCTGGCCGGCGAAACTGGCATCGGGCAAGTCTTCCGCAGTGGCGGAGGAACGCACCGCGACGGCGATATCGCCGCCGCCGTTTTCATTGGCGAGCTGGTGATACGCGGTGCGGATGTCGGCGTCCAGTTCGGGCTGCAACGGCGCATCGATCACCCAGCTGCGGATCTCGCCGCCGGCCACGGTCAATGCCGCCACGTCCTCAACATCGAGTGTCGCCAATTTGTCGAAAATGCGTTGGTGCAGGTTGTTGTGCGCGATAAACGCCTTGAAGGCATCGGCCGAGGTCGCGAAACCGCCCGGGAC
The DNA here is from genome assembly GCA_043737255.1 of Luteimonas sp. Lineage (GTDB taxonomy): Bacteria > Pseudomonadota > Gammaproteobacteria > Xanthomonadales > Xanthomonadaceae > JALYOU01. Next base: position 212 of record JAYTAY010000368.1, on the reverse strand, counting down.
CGAGACGCCGAGCTTGGCGAGGTTGCCGATCATCTCGCCGAGCGAGGAATTCTTGCCGCCGACCTGCGCGAGATCGGTCAGACGCAGGTCGTGCAGCCACAGGATGTTGGCGCTCAAAAGTCAGACACTCCGGGAATTTCGGGGGAATCAGAAGCAGTAGCGGGGGAGAACCGGACAGCAGCCTGCCCGAAGTCGTATTTTAGCAACCCTGC
>JAYTAY010000367.1:0-3113 GCA_043737255.1 Luteimonas sp. | reverse complement strand
GCGGTCCCACCGCTGATGCCGCCGCTGACGGATCGTTCAGCGCTACCCGCATAGACTTTCACGATCTTAAGAAAGAATTGTCCGAGGCGATCATGGCGACGGGTTGGGCACGCGAAGGGGCGGTACAGGATCAGATCGACGCGACCATCAAGGATGCGATCGATCGCGCGCGCAGCCAGCTGCCGCAGGGTCCGGGCCTGATGCTTTGCGAGGAATGCGAAGTGACTATCCCGGAAGCACGGCGCAAGGCCGTGCCCGGCGTGCGGCTGTGCGTGTCGTGCCAGGAAGCGCACGATGACGAGCAGCACAACGCCAGCGGCTACAACCGGCGCGGCAGCAAGGACAGCCAGCTGCGTTGAACACGCGTCTGTAGCTCAACAGGTGTGCTCTCCCGCATTTTTGGTATGACCAGCTAGGCAACGATCCATCAACGCCGCCGCTTTTTTGCAACGTTTTCATGTCGGTCATTTCAAGACCGGTGCGTCCTTCGACGGAGCACGACCATGGCAACGAAGAAGCGCGAGTTGATTGCACCCAATGGCGACAAGCGCTTGATCCGGCGCGATGACAAGGGCCGGTTCACGGAATCCGACGATCTCGGCAAGAGCCTGTCGCAGGATGTCCGCAAAGCTGCCAAGACCACGGCAAAGTCCGGCCAAGGCGACCAGAAGAACAAGAAGTAACGCGCTGGTGCGCAATCTGGACGCGGAAAAAGGTTCGAACACACACTTGGGCGCTGTCGCTGTCGCTGTCGCTGTCGGCGTGGCGAGCGGGTAGGCTTGTGCGATGAACCTCATTTCCCACCGTCCTCTTGCCGTGACCGAAGCGTCGTCCGACCAGGAACGCGAGTCGCGTGCTTGCACTTTCGCCGATGAACTCGCGCGGCGGCGCACGGTGCGGGATTTCGCCCCGACGCCGGTGTCGCAGGCGGTGATTGCGCAGTGCCTGCGCGCGGCAGGTACTGCTCCCAGTGGTGCGAACCAGCAGCCTTGGCGGTTTGTCGCGGTGGCGGATCCAGCCATCAAGCGTCGCATCCGTGAAGCCGCTGAAGCCGAGGAGCGCGAGTTCTACGAGCGGCGTGCGCCGGAGGAGTGGTTGCAGGCGCTGGGGCCGCTGGGCACCAATGCGGATAAACCATTCCTCGAAATTGCGCCGTGGTTGATCGCGGTGTTCTACGAGCGCTACGGCATCGACGCCGACGGCAGCAAGCGCAAGCGTTATTACCCGCACGAGTCGGTCGGTATCGCCACCGGCCTCTTGATTGCCGCGTTGCATCGCGCGGGACTGTCGACGCTGACGCACACGCCGAGCCCGATGGGTTTCCTCAACAAGATTGCAGGGCGTCCGCGCAACGAGATGCCGTATTTGTTGCTGGTGGTGGGTCATGCTGCGCAAGGGTGTTTCGTGCCGGATATTCATCGCTTGCCGCTGGAGGCTTACGCGAGTTTTATTTGATGTCGGATCGCGTGGCTGCATACCAAGAGCAAGCTCGTGAAAGCTTGGTCAATTTCACTGTAGAAGAACTTGACCAGCTTCGCTGTATAAGAGCGTTTTGCGCTGCGCACGAGTAACGTTTCTTTGATGACCTTAAAGAAAAGCCAACAAAAGAAAGGGCTTTCCCCGATCACAGCGTCAGAGTGATTTCACCGCTGAGGGGATTTTTTTACTCGCCATCAATGGCTCGGTCGAAAAACGGCGTGCATCCATGCACGCCGCCCTCCGGGTCTCCATGCTTTACGGCGAGTTACTCATAACCGCGCATCGTAGTTGTCGAAGCCGCTCGGGATTGGCCGTCATCTCCAACCCACTGCGTTCACCTATCGATGGCCATCAGGCCTGTGCGGAGAACCTGCCTTGTCACTCACCCGACGCCAATTCCTTGGAGCGCCTGCGGCACTCGCGGCAACCACTTTGTTGCCGACCGGGTTTCTGGCCGCAGTAGCTGCTGAAACGTCGGCCGCCGACTGGGCGTTGCAGATTGCCGAGGTGCATGCCTGGCGTGGCGACAAGGACCAGGCATTCCAGTGGTTGGAGCGCGCATACGCGCAGCATGACGGAGGTCTGTCCGACCTCAAGTTCGATCCGTTGCTGGCCGGCTTGAGGGGCGACAAACGCTTTGCTGCACGGGTCAGCAAGATGGGGCTGGGCGAAGCGCGCCTGCGCTAGCACCCGAATGAGCGGTGGCCGCTTGGCATCGACATTCCGCGCAATGGCACACAGCGCTATCGCGATGCTGGCGACGTGCTCACAGTTCTTGTGCCGCCAGGCGATGACAATGCAGGCGTACCGCTTCCCCCGCAGTTCATTTCGGTACGTACCCGCGGACCCAGGCAGGCAATGCAATGCATGCCTTCCCCGATGCCGTCATGACATAGCTTGGGAAGCGCTGACAAGCTAAGGTTTCCTGATGGTGGGCGGCGGCGCGAGGCGATGAAGGCACCGAAAAACAACGACACAGACACGCGGACGCAGCCGGAAGACAGCGTGGCGACCCCATTGGGTCGCCACGCTGTGCTGCGGCAAGCCGCGCCGGTCCTGGTGATGGGCGCGGGCATCCTTGTGTTGGGCGCCGTGGCGCAGTGGGTGGGCGATACATGGTTCGCGCATGTCGCCGCCGCGATGTCCGCCAGCCTCCTGCTCGGCGTGTTGCTGGTTCGCAAACCTGTGCCAGGAATTGTTGCCGCTTGCGGAGCGGTGACGATCGCGGCGTTTGCATGTGGCGCGCTGCTGGCCGGCGCCACACCAATCTCCGCATTGATCCAGGCTGCCGGCGTGACGGCGGGCGGGTTGATCGCGCATGCGGTGTTGCGGACCAAACAGATTGAAGCGGCAGGCCTGCACGAACTCGCGCCGTTTGCCCGGACCATGGCGGTCAGCGTAGTGGTGTTGCCGTTGTGCTATGCGCTGGCCAGCTCGATCGATCTTGACTGGTCGACGCCCAATGTCTTGGGCGTGTGGCGTGCATGGCTCGCTGGCGCAATGGGCGTAGTCGCAGCATTGCCGCTGGTGTTGACCTGGCCGAACGCTTTTGCCGACCAGACAAGGACTGACGATCTGCCCGCAGACCGCCGCGAGCGTCTGCTGCTGGCCGCGCTGGCCTGGTTGCCCGTGCC
>JAYTAY010000366.1:0-3116 GCA_043737255.1 Luteimonas sp. | reverse complement strand
CGCTCATGCCGTACATCAGGCCGAAGTTGATCGCCTTGGCGGCGCGACGTTCATTGCCGCTGACCTCGTCGAGTGATTTTCCGAACACTTCCGCCGCGGTCGCGCGATGCACGTCCACGCCCGACTCGAACGCGCGCAGCAGCCCGGGATCGCCGGAGAGGTGCGCCATGATCCGCAACTCGATCTGCGAATAGTCGCAGGCGATGATCCTGCGGCCCGGCGGCGCGACGAAGGCCTTGCGGATGCGGCGGCCATCGTCGGTGCGGATCGGGATGTTCTGCAGGTTGGGATCGGACGAGGCCAGCCGCCCGGTGGCCGCGCCGGCCTGGTGGTAACTGGTGTGCACGCGGCCGGTGTCGGGATTGACCATCGCCGACAACTTGTCGGTGTAGGTGCTGCGCAACTTGGCCAGGCCGCGGTAGTCGAGGATCACGCGCGGGAGTTCGTGCAAGTCGGCGATCGCTTCCAGCGCTTCCTCGTTGGTGCTCGGCTGGCCTGACGGTGTCTTCACCATCACCGGCAGCTTCAATTCCTCGAACAGCAATGCGCACAATTGTTTGGGCGAATCGAGGTTGAAGGTGCGCCCGGCCAGTTCGGTCGCTTTCTGCTGCGCGGTCAGCATGCGCCGGCCGAGATCGGCGGACTGGCGGCGCAACTCGTCTGCATCGATCATCACGCCATTGGCCTCGATCCGTTCGAGCACCGGCACCAGCGGCATTTCGATATCGCGATAGACCGCTTGCAGGCTCGGTTCTGCAGCGAGCTTCGGCGACAACGCGCGATGCAGCCGCAACGTGACATCGGAATCTTCTGCGGCGTAACAGGTCGCATCGTCGATGGCGACCTGCGAGAACGGGATCTGCTTGGCGCCCTTGCCGGCGACATCGACGTACTTGATCGTGTCGTAGCCGAGGAAGCGCCGGGCCAAGGTGTCCATGTCGTGGCGGCTGCCACTGGCGTTGAGCACGAAGCTCTCGAGCATGGTGTCGTCGGCGTAACCGCGCACGTCGATGCCGTGACGTCGCAACACATGCAGGTCGTATTTGCCGTGCTGGCCGATCTTGCGTTTGCCGGCGTCCTCGAACACGGACTTGAGCGCGGCGAGCGTATCGCTGAAGGAAAGCTGCTGCGGTGCACCCGGATAGTTGTGCGCGAGCGGCAGGTACGCGGCCTTGCCCGGTTCGACGGCAAAGCTGATGCCGACCAGGTTGGCGCGCATCGGGTCGAGATTATCGGTTTCGGTGTCGAAGGCGAATTCATCGGCGCCGCGCAATCGCGCAAGCCATGCATCGAGTTGTTCGGGTGTCCGGATGCACTCGTATTCGCCAGGCACGGACAACGCGGGATCGAGGGTCGCATCCGCCACGACAGCGGCGCGCGCGTGGCCTGCTTCGGTGCCACGCAAGCCGATCCTGTCGGACGCCAGTGCCGGCGTCGCGGTCCCGTCGAGTTCCTTCAGCGCCTGCGTGAATCCGTAGCGTGTGTACAACTGGCGCAAGGACTCGACATCACGTTCGCGCAGCGGCAACGTCTGCGGCCCGTAGTCGAGTTCGACATCGGTCTTGATCGTCGCCAACTGCCGATTCAATGGCAATCGTTCCACTGCCGCGCGCAGGTTGTCGCCGATCTTGCCCTTGATGATGTCCGCGTGTGCGATCACGCCATCGAGTGAGTCGTATTCACCAAGCCATTTTGCGGCCGTCTTCGGCCCGCATTTGTCGATGCCAGGGATGTTGTCGACGCTGTCGCCCATCAGCGCCAGCAGGTCGACGATCTGGTCCGGACGCACGCCGAACTTGTCGATGACCGACTGCGCCGAATCCAGCCGGCTGCCACTCATCGTGTTGACCAGCGCGATGCCCGCGCCGTTGTCGAGCTGTCGCACCAGTTGCGCGAAGTCCTTGTCGCCGGTGGAAATCGTCACGTCGATGCCGTCGGCCGCGCCCTGCAGCGCCAGCGTGCCGATCACGTCGTCGGCCTCCACGCCCGGCACGCGCAGGATTGGAAACCCGAGCGCCTGCACGATGTCGCACATCGGCTGCACCTGCGAACGCAACTCGTCCGGCATCGGCGGCCGGTTGGCCTTGTAGTCCGCATACAGATCGTCGCGGAACGTCTTGCCGGGCGCATCCACCACGAACGCGACGTAGTCGGGCTGCTCCTTCAGCGTCGCGCGCAGCATGTTGACCACACCGAACAGCGCGCCGGTCGGCTCGCCGTGCGGATTGGTCAGCGGCGGCAGCGCATGGAAGGCGCGATAGAGATAACTGGAACCATCGATCAACACGAGACGTTTCATGCGGCAATTCTACGTCGGCGCATGTCACAGGTCAGACCGCGTCGGCAGTGCATACTCAGCGCTCGGTTCGACACGGAGGCTTCCCATGAAAATCCTATTGCTGTTGTCAGCGTTACTGGCTTTGTCCGCCTGCGCAACGATGGGCGCGGACCCCGACATCCCCGAAGGCGCCGACCGCGCCGTGCGCACCGAGGACAACGGTGATGTCATCGAGGAATACCGCGTGGCCGGACAGCTGCGGATGGTCAAGGTCACGCCGCCGCGCGGCCCCGCGTACTACCTGATCGACGACAACGGCGATGGCCGGCTCGATCGCGGCAAGGGCGAAGTGCAACCGGTCTATTACAAACTCTATGGTTGGTGAGCATGGCGCAGTTCGAGATTCACGCGGTCACGACTGAGGCGGACTTGCGCGCAGTGTGGCCGGTCGCGCAACAGTTGCGACCACATCTGGATGAGGACGGTTTCGTCGCGCAATCCCTGCGCCAGTTCGACGGCGGTTTCAGGGCGACCGCGCTGTACGACGAGGGCATCCCGCGTGCGTTCGCGGGCTGGCGCGCGCTGGAGATGCTGGCGACCGGCAAGCAGGTCTATGTCGATGATCTGGTTACCGACGAAACCGTCCGCAGCCGCGGTTACGGCAAGGCGATGCTGGACTGGCTCAAGGTCGAAGCCATGCGCCTGGACTGCGCGCGCCTGCAACTGGACTCCGGCACGTTCCGCAAGGATGCGCACGCGTTCTATCTGCGCGAAGGCTTGCGCATCGAGGCGTTTCATTTCGGGATTGGGTTGACGTAAATCGATCGGCAGCGTTTGC
>JAYTAY010000365.1:0-3118 GCA_043737255.1 Luteimonas sp. | reverse complement strand
GGGAATGCCCCATCGCGCCCATGGGGTGCTCCTACAAAAGCGATGTCATTCGGGCATAGCCAGGTTTGCGGCGGTCAGCGGCTTGCCTGCACCGCGCGGCGTGGTCTCGATCACTGCATCGGTGGGCAATGCAGCGCCGCTGTCCAGATGCGCGGACACGCGATCGAGGGCGGCGTAGACGTACGGCAGTACCGGCACGTAGCGCTCGGCGTAATCGGGCAATCCGAGGAACGCATCGAAATGCTGGGCATTGCGCACCTGCCAATAACGCACGTCGCGATCCGCGGCCTTCGCGTTCGCAACATATGGCCCACTGTTGAAAGCCATCGGCACCAGACCATCATCGGCGCCGTGCAGCACGATGATCGGCAGGCCCATGCGTGGCAATGACGCCGTGGCTTCGGCGATGCCCTTGCGCACACGATCGGCATCCGCACCCTGTGCGTTCCACAGCGCGCGCAAACATTGCAGACCACCAAACGAGGCATCGGCAGCCGCCAGTTTGTTGTCGATGATGCCGACGCCTGCGCCCGACGGAATGCCGCTGGCATCGCTCCACCATGCGTTGCGCTCGACTGCAGTGGTTGCGCGTCTGCTGAAGTCCGGCGTCTGCGCCGCGAAACCAAAGGCGCAGGGATGCTCATCGACGCGGTAGCGCCCGTATGTGGATGCATACGTCACCGCGACCGCGCGCCACAGGTCGAAGCCGACACTCAATGCGCCTGCCCGCAATGCCGCATCGCTCCAGCCATTCTTGCGCAGCTGGTCGTAGGCTGATTTGGATTGCGCAGCGACATTGTTGCCTTCGACCAGGCCAGCGGCCTGAAGCGATGCACAGCGCTGCGTCCACAGCGGCGCGGCTTGCGCGGTGAGGGGCGGTTGCGGCAGGCCCTGCATGTGCAGCAACGCACACGGCATCAACAGCGCGGCCTCGGTGGTGTAGTCGTACAACGATCGGCCGCCGTGGCCATCGACATGAATATTCGGTTCGCCCGCGACCACGGCATCGAGCCAGTCGCCTTGGAGTTCGGCTGCACGCAGCACTGCACCGCCGCCGTTGGAAATGCCGACGGCGATCACACGCGTATTGTCGAAAGTAAACGGCGCCGCATCGGGAAGCACTGCATTCAAGGACTGCAATGCGAACTCGGCCGCCTGTTTGACGTGACGTCCCCAGTCGGCCTGCGGATTGTCCTGCGAGTGCGCGTGCTTGAAGGCGACACCGGAACCCGTGGTTGCGTCCGGCGCGAACGCCAGCGTCTGGTCGCGTTTGCCCGAAGTGCCGTCGGCAGTCACGCCAGTTTGCGTGTCCAGATCGAAATAGTCGGTGCCCGCGCCCTTGTCGGTGTAAGCCACGGCGCAACCTTTCGGCAATCCCCACGCGCCGGCGACAGCAATCGCGCCATAGATCCCGCGCGAGCCAGACGATGCCGTCACCACCACGCACCGTTTCTGAGTATCGAAGGCATCCGGTAGCTGCAACAGCACGCGATGCGGATGCCTGGCATCCGGCAATCGCGCATACGCGTGGAACTCGCGTCCCGGCACCATTGCAACGCTGCCGTACAACTCGGCGTATCCGCCGCCCGGCGCAAGATCGGCGATACCACGCCAATTGCTCCACAGTGCGCGGCGGCGCAACTCGGCGGCCGTCGGATGTTCGGGATTGGCGAATGCGGGTGGCGCCATTGCGCGCAGTCCGGCGAGACCGAGCCCCGCGGTCAGCAGGTCGTCATTGTCTCGATGTTCGCTGACGCGTTGCGCTGAGAACATGGTCTGTCCGGAAGATCGTGGCGTGGCGCCGCCTGCACACGCGGCCAGTGTGACGCTGAGCACGGCGCACGCGGAGAGATATCGAAAGCACGGGAATGTTCGCATGCGCCGACGATAGCCAAAGCGTGGCACGACGTCATCGTACCTTCGTACAGGCCCCGCCCGACGCATACCTGTTACGGTGCCCGGACCCGGCATTACCGCGACGGCCTGCACGAACACGGACCCTGCACGCGCTTCATCGAGAACCGACCGCCCCATGCCCACGCTGCTCATCGCCGACGACCATCCGCTGTTTCGCGCCGCGTTGAAACAGGCCGCTGCGGATGCTGTCGCCGACCTGCATGTCCGCGAGGCCGAATCGCTGGAAAGCGTGCTCGCCGTCCTCGATCATGAACCCGGCATCGACCTGGTCCTGCTTGACCTGCACATGCCGGGAAACCATGGCTTGGCAGGACTGGCGGCGATCCGCGCGCAACATCCCGGTGTCGCGGTGATCGTGGTGTCCGCAAACGACGATCCACGGGTGATACGCCGCGCGCTAGACCACGGCGCCGCGGGTTATCTGCCGAAGAAGACGCAGGCCGGCGTGGTGTTGCGCGAACTTGAACTGAGCGATCCGTCGCGGCAACTGCAAATCTGATCTTGCCGGACGGGATACATGCCCTTGCAGGTCTGTACCTCGCACATCTATCAACTGCTGTATCAACCGCCCTGCAAGCAAGCGATCCAGCACCGATTTCAACGCCAGCGGCTTCAGTGGTTTCGACAGCAGCGACAATCCCGCTTCCAGCACTGCACGTCGCACGGCTTCGCCCTGGTCCGCGCTGAGGATCAACGTGGGGCGCGCGTCATGGCGTTGCAGCAGGCGTTCGCGCAGGACGACGCCAGTGTCGCCATCGTCCAAGTGGAAATCGAACACCCACAGATCTGCCGGCCGCTGCGTGATTGCATCGTCTGCATCGCGTTCGTTCGCAACACCGCTGACGCGACATCCCCAACCTGCCAGCACCCGCGTCAGCGCATCGAGTGCCTGCGGATCGTTGTCCACGACCAACACGTTCGCCCCGTGCAGGCCGACTTTCGCAACGCCGCGCATTGTCCGCGCCGGTGCTTCGACAACATGTGGAACAGACAGCGCAAAGATGCTGCCGATGCCGACACGGCTGTGCAAATGGAGCGGCGCATCGAGCAATCGCGCAATGCGGTCAGCAATTGCAAGGCCCAGGCCGAGGCCCTGTCCCGCTGCATTTTCTCCGCGCCTGAATTCCTCGAAAAGTTGCTGCTGATCGGCCTCGGCAATGCCCGGCCCCGTGTCATGCACCTCGACGCGGACATCATCTCC
>JAYTAY010000364.1:0-3124 GCA_043737255.1 Luteimonas sp. | reverse complement strand
TGCCTAGACCTGCCGCACTCATGCCAGCGCCGCGCGGAACAATGGAAGCACCGTCGCCAGGCGCGTTGTCTTTTCCGAGGACCAACTGTGCGGCGGCGATGAAGCAATAGATCGCGACGAACATCCGCAGCGCGTCCGCACTCAATCCGACCGCGAACAGGCTTCCCAGCCAGCCGCCGAGCAGCAATCCCGGCACCATCCACGCCACGGTCGGCCACAGCACGCTGCCGCGCCGGTGATGCGCATACGCGGACGAGGCGGCCGTCATCACGATGCTGGCCATTGAGCTGGCCAGCGCCGCATGCATCGCGGCTTCTTTTGGCACGCCGTGCAACGGCAGCAGCCAGACCAGCGCCGCGACCAGGATCAAGCCGCCGCCGACCCCCAGCAATCCGGCCAGGACACCGGCGACCAAACCGAGCAGCGGGAACATCCAGACACCATCCAGCCAAACCCCTTCAAACATGCGGCACACACCTCGTTCACGGTTGAAATTCTGATTCACAAACCATCGGCCATAATCGGATGATGCTGATCGCCAAGTCCCGCATCCTACTCGCCGCGCTGCTGCTGGCATGCGCGTTTTCGGCGCACGCGCAATCTTACGATCCCACACTTCGCACCGCGCTCGAAGCCGCCGAACGTGGGCAGCCCGTGCCAATCCAGCTTGCGTCACATCCGTTGTACGGCTGGCTGGAATACGCAGCGCTACGACGCAACATCGACACGCTGTCGAATGCGCAGGCGCAGGGTTTCCTGTCGCGTTACCAGGGCCAAGCCGTCGCCGAGGCATTCCGTGAAATCTGGCTGCCCGCGTTGTCGCGACGCGAAGACTGGTCCGCATTCCGCGCGGCGTGGAAAGCGGGCACCGACAGCGCGACATTGCAATGCGCCGAGTTGAATGCACGGCAAGCCACCGGCGCCGCCGACGCGCAATGGGTACGCGATGCGCAGGCGCTGTGGCGCACCGGAAAACCTTTACCGGGTGTGTGCGATGACGTCTTCGCGCTGCTTGCCGTAAAAAACGGCCTGCCACCGGCGCTGCGTTGGGAACGCATTGAACTGGCCGCCGCCGAAGTGCAGCCATCGGTGATCCGTGCCGCGGCGCGCGGATTGCCAGGTGATGAAGCGGCGTTGGCGAATGATTACGCCGCGTTCCTCGAAGCCGTCCACGAACGCGCGCTGACGTGGCCGAAGACGCCGCGCAGTCGTCTGGTGGCTTCGCACGGACTCGCGCGCCTGGCAAAGTCTTCACCGATTGCCGGCGAGATGCAGTTGCCGAAATATGCCAGCGCACTCGCCTTCACCGAAGCGGACCGCGGCCGCGTGCTGTACCAGGCCGCGCTGCAAACCGTCGCCTCCTACGAGCCCGATTCGGCGCGTCGGCTCAATGCCGTTCCCGGGATCGCCTACGACGAACGCCTGCACGAATGGCGCGCGCGCGACGCAATGGCGCGCAGTGATTGGCGCGCCGCCCTCGCCGCCATCCGCAAGATGGGCGCGAAACAACGCAGCGATTCGCGCTGGACCTATTTCGAGGCGAGGCTGGCCGAAATAGCCGGCGACAAGGCCGCTGCGCAGGCGCTGTATCGCGCGGCCGCACGCAAGCCGGAATTCCACGGCTTCCTCGCAGCCGATCGCATCGACCAGCCGTACGCGCTGTGTCCCTGGATCCCGAACGACACGGCTGCAGCGAAGGCTGCGATCGCACGCGATCCCGCCATCGTCCGCGCGATGGCATTGTTCAAGCTGGATCGCGCCGGCTGGGCGGTGCGCGAATGGAACGAGGCGCTGTCCCGCTACGACGACAGCCAGCGCCGCATCGCCGTTGCGGTGGCACAGGACAACGGCTGGTATGACCGGGCCGTGTTCTCGCTGGCCAAGACCTCATCGGCCACGACCAACGCCGACGAATTGCGGCTGTACAACCTGCGCTTCCCGCTGCACCACGACGCGACGATCCGCCGCGAAGCAGCGAAGAACATGATCGATCCCGCGTGGGTCGCGGCGGAAATCCGCGCCGAAAGCGTCTTCAATCCGCGCGCGCGCTCCAGCGCCAACGCCATGGGCCTGATGCAGGTGCTGCCGAGCACGGGCGCGGCGACCGCGCGGCGCATCGGCCTGCCATATGCCGGCGCCGACAGCCTGTACGAACCCGACACCAACATCGCGCTGGGCTCGGCGTACCTGCGGCAGATGCTCGACAAATACAGTCAGGCGCATTACGCCATCGCCGCCTACAACGCCGGCCCCGCGCCGGTCGCGCGCTGGCAGTCGCAGCGTCCCGGCTTTGAACCCGACTTCTGGATCGAGACGATGAGTTACAAGGAAACCCGCGAATACGTCCCGCGCGTCCTGGCCTTCAGCGTGCTCTACGACTGGCGCTTGAACGGCGACGCCCTCTCGGTGAGCGACCGTATCCGCGGCAAGACCAGCGGCACGCGCAAGGGTTTCGTCTGCCCGTTGGCAACACCGCCGAAAAGCTGATCTACCTTGTAGAGCGGCGCTTGCTCCGCTGCTTTTGCGTACCGCTTTTGGCAGGAGCGGCTTCAGCCGCGAGTTTTTGTGTGCACCCAAAGGGTTCTGGCGCTCGCGGCTGCAGCCGCTCCTACACAAGGCGATGCTCAGGCATCATTTGCCCATGAAAACCTATCTCGTCGGCGGTGCCGTCCGCGACCGGTTACTCGGATTACCGCCCGGCGATAACGATCACGTTGTGGTCGGCGAAACGGTCGCCTCGATGCTCGCCGCAGGCTTCAAGCAGGTCGGCCGCGATTTTCCCGTCTTCCTGCATCCGCAAAGCAGCGAGGAATACGCACTCGCCCGCACTGAACGCAAATCCGGACGCGGCTATCACGGCTTCGTGGTCCACGCCGATCAGTCGGTGACACTGGAAGACGACCTGCAACGCCGCGACTTCACCATCAATGCCATCGCCCAGGATGACAACGGACAACTCGTCGATCCGTTCGGTGGCGCAAACGATATCGAAGCGCGCGTGCTGCGCCATGTCGGCCCCGCCTTCGGCGAAGACCCGTTGCGGGTGTTGCGCGCCGCACGTTTCATGGCGCGATTCGCGTCGCTCGGCTTCAGCGTCGCACCGGCAACGATGCAACTGATGCGC
>JAYTAY010000363.1:0-3130 GCA_043737255.1 Luteimonas sp. | reverse complement strand
GCGGTGACGGAGCGTGCGGCGTGATGGTGTCGGCGCATGCTTTCTCGCTCGTCATCCCAGCGCAAGCCGGGATCTATTTTGACTTGACGTTTTGCCGTGATTCCCGCGAACGCGGGAACCCAATGACTTTGCCGTTGCTCTTTCGCGGGAACGAAAGACGCTGGGTTCCCGCCTTCGCGGGAATGACGAGCAACAGCAAACGAAAGATCAAAATGGATCCCGGCTTGCGCTGGGATGACGAACAACATTCCATTGCCCATTCGCCATTCCTTATTCCAACTCCCTGATGCCCTTCATCACCGCCACCCGCTCCCTCGGCCGCGCCGGCCTGTTCTCGCTGTCGGTGTTGCGCGCGTCGAAACCCACCGCCGATTTCTGGCGCGAGCTCATCCGCGAGATCTACAAGATCGGCGCGCGCAGCCTGCCGATCATCGCGGTCGGCGGCGCCTTCGTCGGCCTGTCGGTGACGTTGCTCGGTTATCGCGCGCTGGAGACCTACGGCGCCGCCAACCAGATCAGTGCGCTAGTCGGCCTGGGCCTGTACCGCGAACTAGCGCCCGTGCTGACCGCGTTGCTGTTCATCGGCCGCGCCGGGTCATCAATTGCCGCCGAACTCGGCCTGATGCGCGCCACCGACCAGATCACCGCGCTTGGACTGATGGCGATCGATCCGGTGGCGAAGGTGGTCGCGCCGCGTTTCTGGGCCGCAGTGCTGTGCGTGCCGCTGCTGACCGGCTTCTTCTGCAGCCTCGCCATCAGCGCGAGTTATTTCGAGGCGGTGCACGTGATCGGCATCGACGCCGGCACGTTCTGGCAGGTGCTGAAAGACGCCGTCGATTTCCAGAAGGATTTCCTCTTCGCCTTTATCAAGGCGGCGGTGTTCGGTGGCACCGCGGCGCTGGTCGCGTCCTACGTCGGCTACCACGCCGAACCGACCATCGAAGGCACCTCCATTGCCACCACGCGCGCGGTGGTCAACGCCTCGCTGCTGGTGCTGATGTTCAATTTCGTTTTGTCCGCCTTGTTGTTCAGGAGTTAACCCATGGCCATTCGTGGTCCACGTCTAGAATTCGCGGTCGGTGCATTCCTCCTGCTGGCATTGGCCTCGCTGCTGGTGCTGGCGATCGCCTCGACCAATGGCAAGTTCGGTTTCGGCGGTGGCAACACCTACCCGTTGAAGGCGCGCTTCAGCAGCATCGGCCAGTTGCGGCCGTCGGCCCCGATCAAGATCGGCGGGGTGGTGGTCGGCAGTGTGGCCGGGATTCAGCTGGACCCGGTTAAATACGATTCCATCGTCACCATGGCCATCGACAACCGCTACAAGGACATGCCTGCGGATACCGCGGCCGGCATCTTCACTGCAGGTTTGCTCGGCGAAAGTTATATCGGTCTGCAACCGGGCGGCGAAGTGGAGACACTCAAGCCCGGCGACGAAATCGCCCTCACCCAATCCGCGGTCGATCTTATGCAGCTGGTCGGCAAGTACATGTTCAGTGGTGGCCCCAAGCCTGCCGAAGACGGACCTGCTGAAAGCGGGCCTGCGCAAGGTGGTGACACCGCCACCGATGAAACCGCTACCGATGTTGATCCAATCGCACCCGACACCATTCCCTCGTCTCCCACGGAAGACAGTCCATGAAACGCAATGTCCTCACGCTCCTCATCGCCGCCACGGTCCTGATCGCGACACCGATGCTGGCATCCGCGCAAGCCGCGAAGAAAACATCGGCCAGCGCCGCGATCACCCAAGGCACGCCCAGCCAGCTGGTGCAGGCCAACAGCGCCCGCGTGCTGGCGACGCTGGAACGCCGCCGCGCCGAGTTCACCAAGGACCGCGGCGCATTGCAGAAGTTCGTCACCGCCGAATTCAGCCAGATGTTCGATCGCGACTACGCCGGCCGCCTGGTGCTGGGCCGTCACGGCCGCGGCGCGTCCGATGCCGACGTGAAATTGTTCGCCGATGCGCTGGCAGAGAACCTGATGCGGCGTTACGGCTCGTCGCTGCTCGATTTCAACACCGAGTTGAGGGTGCGGATGAAGTCGGAAACCGCGTTGCCCGGCGGCCGCGGCGTGCGCGTGTCCAGCGAATTCCTGCGCAGCGGCGGCGAACCGATCCCGGTCGACTACCTGATGCGCAAGGTCGGTTCGCAGTGGAAGGTGTTCGACGTGATGGTCGAAGGCGTGTCGTTCGTGCAGACCTTCCGCAGCCAGTTCGATACCGCGCTGTCGCGTCAATCGATCCGCAAGGTCGCCACCGACCTGAAAGCCGGCAAGTTGCAGGCCGATGCCATCAACTGAGGTCTCGGTGCGCCGCGACGGCGATGCGCTGTTGTTCAGCGGCGTCCTCGTCCGTCCAGTGGTCGCCGCGTTGTGGTCGCAGGCGCTGCCCCTCGTGGGCGGCGTCGTGCGTTTTGACCTGAACGCAGTCAGCCACGTCGATAGCGCCGGACTGGCGATGCTGGCGGAACTCGCTGCACGCGTGGGCGGATCGGTCGCGGTGGTGGGTGATCCATCGAATCTTGCTGAATTGCGTGCGGCTTATCGGCTTGCACCCGATCTGGCATTCGCGGCGTAATTGTTTAAACGCTTCTTTAACGCCGCG
Source organism: Luteimonas sp. (assembly GCA_043737255.1). GTDB lineage: Bacteria > Pseudomonadota > Gammaproteobacteria > Xanthomonadales > Xanthomonadaceae > JALYOU01. The sequence goes on along the minus strand of JAYTAY010000363.1, from coordinate 528 downwards.
CCTGCTATCGCGTCATGAACGCTCCGGTAAACTGACGCCATGCGCAGCCCACTCATTTTTGCCCTGCTCCTGTCGCTCGCATTCGGCAACGTCGGCGCGCAAACGCCTGTAGTCGAAGACCCCGCGACGCAGGACACGCAGCAGGCAACGGACGCGGCGCAGGCCGAAGCCGATGCGGATGCGTTGTATGGACAGCAACCGGCCGCGGCGAACGAAGCGGTCGCGACCGACACGTTGCAGACGCCGCCGACGGAGCTGGCGCCGCCGTCCGAAGTATCTCAGTCCGAAGTGCCGCCGTCGGCTGAAGAACAACTCATTCCCGAAGACACGCGCACTTCGGCCGAAGAAGATTTCAACGCGCTGTACGGCGTGCAGGAATACGATCCGCTCGCCGATCCGACGCTGCCCGCGCCGTTCCTGGAACCGTCGTCCTACGATCCGTGGGAAAAACTCAACCGCCGCGTGCATCGCTTCAACAACGTGGTCGATCGCGTCATCGCCAAACCCTTGGCCAAAGCCTACCTGGCG
>JAYTAY010000362.1:0-7335 GCA_043737255.1 Luteimonas sp. | reverse complement strand
CGTTGGCGTGGCTGCGGTGCACATGGAAGATCAGGCCGGCCAGAAGCGTTGTGGCCATCGCCCCGGCAAGGATGTGGTGTCGATCAACGAGATGGTCGACCGCGTCAAGGCTGCGGTGGATGCGCGCACCGATGCCGGTTTCGTGATCATGGCGCGTACCGACGCGGCAGCCGTGGAAGGCGTCGATGCAGCGATCGAGCGCGCAATCGCGTACGTCGAAGCCGGCGCGGACATGATCTTTCCGGAAGCAATGAAGACCCTCGACGATTACCGGCGCTTCAAGCACGCCGTGAATGTGCCGATCCTGGCCAACCTCACCGAGTTCGGCTCCACGCCGTTCTTCACCACGGATGAACTGCGCGACGCCGGCGTCGACATCGCGCTGTATTGCTGCGGCGCCTACCGCGCCATGAACAAGGCTGCGCTGCATTTCTATGAGACGGTGCGCCGCGATGGCACCCAGAAACACATTGTCGACACGTTGCAGACACGCGCCGAGCTATACGACTTCCTTGGCTATCACGCCTACGAAGACAAGCTCGACACGCTGTTTGCGCAGGCCAAGCAAGAGGAATGATCGATGAGCGACAACGTCTCGACTTTGCCCAAACCCAAGAAGTCCGTCGCGCTGTCCGGCACCCCCGCCGGCAATACCGCGTTGTGCACCGTCGGCCGTAGCGGTAACGACCTGCATTACCGCGGTTACGACATTCATGACCTGGCGACGAAATCGACGTTCGAGGAAGTCGCGCATCTGTTGGTGCACGGCGCGTTGCCAACCCAGTCGCAGCTCGACGCCTACAAGCAGAAGCTCAGGCGTCTGCGTGGCCTGCCGGCCATCGTGCAGGAAGCGCTGGAGTTGATCCCGGCCAACGCGCATCCGATGGATGTGATGCGGACAGGGTGTTCGGTGCTGGGTACCGTATTGCCGGAACGCGACGGTCATCCGGCGCCGGAAGCGCGCGATATCGCCGACCGTCTGATGGCGAGTTTCGGTTCGATGTTGCTGTACTGGTGGCATTTCACCCGTAACGGTCGGCGTATCGATGTCGAAACCGACGACGGCAGCATCGCCGCGCATTTCCTGCACCTGCTGCACGGCGAACCGCCGGGTGCGCTGCATGCCGATGCGCTGGACAAATCGCTGATCCTGTACGCCGAGCACGAGTTCAACGCATCCACGTTCGCCGGCCGCGTGATCGCCGGCACCGGTTCCGACATGCATAGCTGCATCACCGGCGCGATCGGCGCGCTGCGTGGACCCAAGCACGGCGGCGCCAACGAAGTGGCGATGGACATCATCTCGCGCTACGCGACGGCAGACGCCGCCGAAGCGGACATCCGCGCGCGCATAGAGCGCAAGGAAATCGTCATCGGTTTCGGCCATCCGGTTTATACCATCGGCGATCCGCGCAATCCGATCATCAAGGAGCTATCCCGCAAGCTCACGCAGGACGGCGGCAACCAGACGCTGTTCGATGTCAGCGAGCGCATCGAGACACTGATGATGGACAGCAAGAAGATGTTCCCGAATCTGGATTGGTACAGCGCCTCGAGCTACCACATGATGGGTATTCCCACGCCGCTGTTCACGCCGTTGTTCGTGATTGCGCGCACCAGCGGATGGAGTGCACATGTCATCGAGCAGCGCGAGGACGGCAAGATCATTCGTCCGAGTGCCAGTTACATGGGGCCGGAAGATCGCGCGTACGTGTCGATCGGAAAGCGCTGAGCAGGATCGAGCGCCCGGATGTACCAGCATTGGGACGCCAATATCAGCGTGGTGATCGCCACCGGACTGGCCGTCTGCGCGGTGGTATTGACGCATTACGAAGGACTGAGCCTGTTGTCGCAATGGCTGGTCCGTCTCCACGAAAGCCAGCGCAGGCGCAAGGTGCTTTACGGCATCTTCGGAGTGTTGGCGTTGCACGTCGCTGAAATATGGATCTTCGGTGTGACCGTGTGGATCCTGTTGCAGCTGCCCGATACCGGCAGCGTGGCCGGCGTGCACGCGCTCAACCTGCTGGATGGGGTGTATCTGGCGGCTGCGACCTACACGACGCTGGGTTTTGGTGATCTTGCGCCGGTAGGGCCACTGCGGTTTCTGGCCGGCACGATGGCGCTGACCGGATTTGTGCTGATCACCTGGTCGGCATCGTTCACCTACCTGGAGATGAGTCGCGACTGGCGCGAACGCTGATGTGCTTTTCTTTCTCTCTTCGCGAGAAGGAAAAAAAGCCGCGGATTGCGCGGCTTTTTCATTGGGCAATCGTCACGCCGGACGAATTACGCCAAGCCTTCAGCCTTCAACACTTTCTGCACACCCGCATCGGCTTCGATGTTCTTGACGAAGCGTTCGAGATTGGGCAGTCCCGAAAGATCAACGCCGCTCGACTTCGCCCAACGGCTGACCACATACAGATAAGGATCAGCAATGGAACGGCTGCCCGTCAACCAGTCCTTGCCTGCCAGCTGCTGGTCGGCGCACTCGAACAAGCCACGCAACTTCGTCTTCGCAGACGCCTTCGTTTTTTCCGCGCCTTCATCGCCGAGATAAGCGGTCATGCCGAATAGCGGGTGGAAGGTCGGATGGACGTCGGAACTGGCAAAGGACAGCCACTTGTTAACTTCCGCGCGGCTCTTGGGGGAGCCGTCTCCGCCAAGCCGTGATTCTGGAAACGAGTCAGCGAGGAAGTTGAGGATTGCCGCATTCTGGGTCAGCACCCAGTCGCCATCCTGCAGGGCCGGGACTGCGCCAGCCGGATTGATCTTGAGGAATTCAGGCGACTTGCGCTGTTGCTTGGAGACGCGTTCGGCCTCGTAGGGTTTGCCGATCCATTCCAGCGCAATGTGGTCGGCGAGCGAGCATGCGCCCGGACTGTAGTAAAGCTTCATGAGCGGCTCCATCGAATTGAGCCGCGATCATGCGCGCCCGACGGCGCAGCCTCAATCGTGTCGCGTGGAACGTATCGTTACGACGAACGCGCCTTGAGGTTCTGCACCTTGTGCTTCTGGACCTTGAGCGCCTGCACTTTCAAGAAGGTGTGGTCGCCGATCCGCGCAACCTGATAAGCGTTGCGCCAGCTCGGGCTGGCGATCGCATGCGCCATGAAGTGGCTGGCGCCGGGCACGATCTCCTTGCGCTCGTCTTGTGGCAGCGCCCAGTTGCGCTCGGCGTCCAGCGCGACAGTGACGGCTTCGGCCCACGCCTCGCCATTGCTCAGGCGGGTTTGCGGTGACACCAGGCTGGGGGCGAATTGCTTGCGCGCCGTGACGACATCGCACATCGAGTCGCCCCACAAGCCGCTGTCGCGGCGGCGCAGGGCCACTTCTGCTACGGCCTGCTGGCCGCGCTCGGACTGGTCGCGCGCCTCCAGGTACAGGGTGGTGCTGAGGCACAGTGAATCAGCGGCGGGCTGCGGCAGCATCTGCGACAGCCAGAGAATCCAGGCCAGTTTCATGACGTACTCCTTACTCCGTTGCGCCGGCCGCCCTTCGACTTGCCCGGATGGGCTCGAAGCGCGAATCGACGTGGCGTACTGGGGAGGGCGGCGGCTCTTCGGCTCGCCTTTGCCCGGGCACAAAGCTCGCGGGATTGCGGGCTGCGCCGGCTCCTGACGTAGTACAGGTCAGGAAAAGTTGGCGCAAGGTAGCCGCGGATTGCCTAACGGCGGCTGAACGTGAAATATGGAAATCATTGATTCGATTGGAATTTTTACTTGGATGAGTCTCAGAATGTTGCGCTGCAACACTTTCAAAGACTTGCCGCCAGCCGGCTGCCTTGGGCAATGGCCCGCCTGGCATCGAGCTCGACCGCGATATCTGCGCCGCCGATCACGTGAACGCATCGCCCGGCGGATTGCAGGGTGACCAGCAGACCGCGACGGGATTCCTGCCCGGCGCAGATCACCACATGGTCGGCCGGAAGCATACGTTCGGCGCCATCGACGCGGATCCGGAGGCCATCGTCGTCGACGCCGAGGTATTCCACACCGCCCAGCATCTTCACGCTTTTGGCCTTTAACGTGGCCCGATGGATCCAGCCGGTGGTCTTGCCCAGCCGCGCGCCTGGTTTGCCGGGGCTGCGCTGCAGCAACCACAGGTCGCGCACCGATGGCTCCGGACGGGCAAGGGCCAGACCGCCACGCGATTCAAAACTGGCGTCGATACCCCATTCGGCCATCCAGCGTTTCGCATTGAGGGTGGGCTGTTCGCCATCGTCCGGCCGGGCGTCGTGGGCGAGGAATTGGGCCACGTCGAAACCGATACCGCCAGCGCCGACGATGACAGCGCGTTTACCGACTTCGACCCGTCGAGTCAGCACATCCAGATAGCTGACCACCTTTGGATGGTCCGCGCCGGGAAAGTCGACCGCGCGCGGCGTCACGCCGGTGGCGAGGACTACTTCATCGTAGTCATGGAGTCGGTCGGCATCGATCCAGCTTCCAAGGCATAGATCGATTCCGGTTTCGCCAATCCGATGCCGGAAATAACGCAGCGTCTCGTAAAACTCCTCCTTGCCGGGAATGCGCTTGGCCAGATTGAACTGGCCGCCGATTTCGTCTGCTGCATCGAACAACGTGACGCGATGACCGCGCTCCGCGGCGACAGTGGCGCACGCGAGTCCGGCCGGACCAGCCCCCACCACGGCGACGCGTTTTGGCGCTGTCGTTTGTGTGTAGTTGAGTTCGGTTTCGGCGCACGCGCGCGGGTTGACCAGGCAGCTGGCCTTCTTGTTTTCAAAGACGTGGTCCAGGCACGCCTGGTTGCAGGCGATGCAGGTGTTGATCGCTTCGCTGCGGCCGCCGCGCGCCTTGTTGACCCATTCCGGATCGGCCAGCAATGGTCTGGCCATCGAAACCAGATCCGCACCGCCGCTTGCGAGTACGGCTTCGGCAACCTCCGGCGTATTGATGCGATTGGTCGTGACCAGCGGCAAGGCGACGTGCGGTCGCAACTTGGCGGTGACGCCGGCGAAGGCCGCGCGAGGCACCGATGTGGCGATGGTTGGAATCCGCGCTTCGTGCCAACCGATGCCGGTGTTGATGATGGTCGCGCCCGCGGCTTCGACCGCTTTCGCCTGGGCGATGATTTCGTTCCAGTCCGATCCGCCCTCGACCAGATCCAGCATTGACAATCGGTAGATGACGATGAAATCCGCGCCGCAGGCTCTACGCACGCGGCGGACGATTTCGACCGCGAAACGCATGCGTTTTTCAACGCTGCCGCCCCACGCGTCGTCGCGCTTGTTGGTGCGTGCCGCGGTGAACTGGTTCAGCAGGTAGCCTTCAGAACCCATGATCTCGACGCCGTCATAGCCGCCGTCGCGCGCTAGCTTGGCGGCATTGGCGAAGGCATCGATCTGCCGCTCCACGCCGCGCGCGCCGAGTTGCCGCGGGGTAAACGGATTGATCGGTGCCTTCAGTCTCGAAGCCGACACCGACAACGGGTGATAGGCATATCGGCCTGCATGCAACAACTGCAGGCAGATTTTCGCGCCGTGCGCATGTACCGCCTCGGTGACTTGCCGATGCTTGCGTGCTTCCCATGGCCAGCTCAACTTGCCGGCAAAGGGCTTGAGCCAACCAACCACATTCGGCGAGAAGCCGCCCGTCACGATCAGGCCCACACCACCGGCCGCGCGTTCGGCGAAGTAAGCGGCTAGCTTGGGGAAGTCGCGGCGGTGGTCTTCAAGGCCCGTGTGCATCGAACCCATCAACACGCGGTTGCGTAGCGTGGTGAAGCCGAGGTCGAGGGGCGCGAACAGATGCGGGTAGGGCGAGGCGGGCGTCATGCGCGATACGCGAGCGTACGGGAGCGCGCACGATGACGGCAATCACGCTTCGTTACAAGCCGTTACCGGTTGCAAGCCACGTCCGGCGCGCACGTCAATCGAAAGCGAACGCGTCCAGCGCGAGCGAACCGAATTCGTTTGAGCGGTGCAGAGTGCGTACGGCCGGAGTATCGCCGCCCGCGCCCAGCGCAACGAACAGGGGCATCAGATGTTCGACGGTCGGATGCGCGCGGCGGGGATTGGGTGCCTGCCGTTCCCAGTCGAGCAGGGCGCAGGTGTCGTGCCCTGAAATCCGATCGCGCATCCATGCAGCGAATTCGTTCGCCCACGTTGGCATCGGCGCATCGGCATGTCGCCAATCCAGTTCGCCCAGGTTATGTACGAATCCGCCCGAACCGAGTACGAGGACGCCTTCGTCACGCAACGACGCCAACGCGCGCCCGACTTTGAAGTGATGTGCAGCGTCCGCCATCGGATTCACCGACAACGGCACGATCGGTATATCGGCCTGCGGATACATGCGTCGCAACGGCACCCAGACACCATGATCGAGGCCGTGATTCGGACGGAGCTCCGGTTGCAGTCCCGCTTTGCTTAGCCGCTGTGCGATGGCTTCGGCCAAGCCCGGGTCGCCGGGAGCGGGATACTCAATCTCGTAAAGTTGTGAGGGAAAACCGCCAAAGTCATGCACGGTCGCCGGTAGCGCTGTTGCGCCTATGGCGGGGTGCTCGGCGATGAAGTGTGCTGATGCAACAACGATGGCCTTCGGCCGCGGCAACGTATTGCCCAGGCCGTCGAGGAAGCGCCCAGCAGGCGAATCCTGGACGGCCAGCAACGGCGATCCGTGTGAGAGGAAGAGGGTGGGCAAGCGGGCAGCCGTTTTCATCCCATGACGATGGCCGCGCGCCAGCGCTTTGCCAAGTGCATGATCCGGGCCACAGCGTTGCAGCCAAGGCAACGGCCGATGGCCGGGTCTGGCAAAATAGCGGGCTTCCTCCGCCTGCAGCCACCTACCCGATGAGCCATTTTGATATCCGTTCCGCCGCTCGCCCCGATCCCGATCAACCGATGGTCGACATCGCCGATTACGTCATCGATTATCAGATCGAATCGCAGGAAGCCTACGACACCGCGCGCTACATGCTGCTCGACTCGATGGCCTGCGCGATGCTGGCGTTGAAATTCCCTGATTGCGTGAAGCATCTGGGCCCGTTGGTGCCCGGCGCAACGCTGCCGGGCGGTGCCCGCGTGCCCGGCACCAACTTTGAACTCGACCCGGTGCAAGCCGCTTTCAACATCGGGACGCTGGTACGCTGGCTGGACTTCAACGACACTTGGCTGGCGGCCGAGTGGGGCCATCCCTCGGACAATCTCGGTGCGATCCTGGCTGTCGCTGACTACCTCAGCCGTCAGGCCGAGCGTGAAGGCGGTAACACCATCACCGTGCGCGACGTGCTTACCTGGGCGATCAAGGCGCACGAGATCCAGGGCGTGTACGCATTGCAAAATTCGTTCAACCGGGTTGGCCTGGATCACGTGAT
>JAYTAY010000361.1:0-3140 GCA_043737255.1 Luteimonas sp. | reverse complement strand
CGCGGATATGCCGCGCGTCGGGGCGCGGATGCACGGTAATGCCGTGTGCGCCGGCATCGAGGCAGGTGCGGGCGGCGAGGACGACATCGGGTTGGTTGCCACCGCGCGAATTGCGCAGCACCGCGATCTTGTTGACGTTGACGCTGAGCGCGGTCACCGGCGCGATCCGCCCGATGACCGCAGCACCGCGGTCACGAAACCGGCGGTTCCGGGGTCTGTCCGGCAATGCGACGGGCTTCGGCCTGTTCGCGCATGCGGCGTAATTCGTCGGGATTGAGCATCAACGATTCGTCGCGGCTGCGGCTGCCGATGCGGCTGGCGAACAAGCCCATCACCCACGTCACCATCGCGCCCAGGGCCACCAGCACGCAGACGACGGCCAGCGCCACGGAGCTGGTCTTGAAGGCGACCGCGAATGCGGCCAGTGCCACTAACAGGAAGAGCCAAGGCATCGCATCCACTCCTCAGCGGAATATTCGGTCGATTTCCCGGCGCAGTTTACCCCGAACAAATCGCCGCCGAAGCCGTCCACGCGCACGTTTCCACCGTCGGTCATTCGATCCTTCGAAAAGCTCAAGGCCTGCCCCGGACTTGATCCGGAGAACAGCACCACCCGCTCAGAGCAATGGCGACAGCAGCCGGGCGAGGGCTTCGGGCAGGCGTACCCGGAACAACGGCCGGTCACGGTCGTTGCGCACGGGCGCTGCATTGGCGAACTCGCCTTCGATCAGTTTGGCCAGCTGCCCGGCAATGCCCCGATCACGGAACAGCATCGAGACCTCGAAGTTCAGCCGGAAGCTGCGGTGATCGAAATTGGCGCTGCCGATGAGGGCCAGGTCGTCATCGACCAGCAACGCCTTGCTGTGCATCAGCCGCGGCCCATACTCGAACACCTTGACGCCCGCTTCCAGCAACAGGTCGTAGTACGAGCGCGCCGCGTAGGTCACCAGTTTCGAGTCGCTCATCTTCGGCACAACCAGACGCACATCGACGCCGCCCAGCGCCGCGGACGTCAACGCCATCATCGCCGCTTCACCCGGCACGAAATACGGCGTCATCAGCCAGACGCGCTTTTCGGCGCCATGGATCGCGCCGACATGCAGGCGATGGATCGCTTCCCAGGACGAGTCCGGGCCGGAGGTCAGCACCTGTGCTGGAATTGGCCCCGGCGCAATGGACGAGACATTGATGTCGAGCGGCCGTGTCTCGTTGGCATAGGCCCAATCTTCCAGGAACACCGCTTGAAGACTGCGCACTGCGTCGCCTTCGATGCGCAGGTGCAGGTCGCGGTACGCGTCGCTGCGCAGCGCGTCGTTTTCTTCGTCGGTGATGTTGATGCCACCGGTGAACGCGATACGGTTGTCGATCACCACGATCTTGCGATGACTGCGCATGTTCAACCACGGTCGCTGCCAGATGCGCCCGAAGCGCATTGGATGGAACCACGTCAGTTCACCGCCAGCATCCGTCAGCGGACGCATGAACTCGCGCGTGACCTTGCCCGAGCCCACGGCGTCCAGCAGCACGCGCACCTTGACCCCGGCGCGTGCGCGCTCGACCAGCGCATCGCGCAGCGCAGTGCCGGTCTGGTCGGCGCAATAAATGTAGTACTCGAGATGGATATGTTCCTGGGCCTGCGCGACGTCCGCGAGCAACGCCGGATACTTGGCCGAGCCATCGATCAGCAGGCGCACGTCGCTGGCGGAGGAGGGCGGGAGGCCGGTGGTGGCCTCGCCCAGCTTGGCGAGCTCGATCGCCTCGAGATCGCGGGTGGCCTTGGTCAGCGCCGGCAGCCCATCGCGCGCGCGGCCGCGCCGCAGGCGGTGTCGCTTGATCCGTTGCGGGCCGAACACGTGATAGATCAGGAAGCCGACATAGGGCAGCGCCGCCAACCCCATCAGCCAGCTCAGTGTCGCGGCAGGCTCGCGCTTCTGCAGCACGACCCAGGCCCCGACCCAAAGCAGGTAGCCGATCCAGCTAATCGCCAGGTACAGGCCGAGATGCGGGATGGAGACGAAGCTGTGCCACAGGTCGGTGATGACATTGAGCATGCGGCCAATTCTACGGGTGAGGGGTAACGGAAGCGGCTCTTTTCCTTCTCCCCGGGGGAAAGGTTCCAAAGAATCTGTCCCCTGAATGTTTTAGCCGGGAGACTGGTGACGGGTAAGGCGAGGTTTTTTGCTCGTCATTCCCGCCTCCGCGGGAATGACGAGCTGCTCAATCGAACAGCAGACGTCCCCGCAAGTTTTCCGGAGCACTCGCCCACGCGATCCCGTCGTCTCCATCGATGAGACCGCCACGGCATAAATTAGCGGCATGAGTGAGGCGATCAAAGGCCGCGGTTCCAGCAGCGCCCTGCCGGGGCGTTACGCGGTGACCGTGCGCGAGAAAGCTGACGACGGCTGGCATGACGGCGCACGCAGGTGCGCGAGGAAATTGCACGTTCGATCATCTAGCGCAACACTTCGCCCGACATTCCGTTTTCACAATCGGTCAACCCGTACCGGGGTTGCGAGCACGGCTGCTCCTACTACTTCGCGCGTCCCAGCCATGCCTACCTCGACCTGTCGCCGGGTCTGGATTTCGAGACCAGGTTGTCGGCCAAGAGCAATGCCGCCGAACTGTTGCGACGCGAATTGGCCAAACCGAACTACCAGGTCAGCCCGATCGCGCTGGGCATCAACACCGATGCCTACCAGCCGATCGAACGAAAGTGGCGCATCACCCGGCAACTGCTCGAGGTACTGGCGGAAAGCCGGCATCCGGTGTCGCTGATCACCAAGAACGCACTGATCGAACGCGACCTCGATCTGCTGGCGGCGATGGCGCGGGACAGCCTGGTGCGCGTGTTTTTTTCGGTGACCACGCTCGACAACCACCTCGCCGCAAAACTTGAGCCACGCGCATCGGCGCCCCATCGCAGGATCCGCGCCATGCGCACGCTGAGCGATGCAGGCGTGCCGGTCGGGCTGATGTTTGCGCCGGTCATTCCGTGGGTCAACGACAGTGAGCTCGAAGCGGTGCTGGAAGCCGCGCACGATGCAGGCGCCGACAGCGCCGGCTATGTGTTGTTGCGCCTGCCGTGGGAAGTCGCCCCGCTGTTTCGTGATTGGCTGCAGACCCATCTTCTGGAGCGCGCC
>JAYTAY010000360.1:0-3146 GCA_043737255.1 Luteimonas sp. | reverse complement strand
TGGCCTTTTATGTGGTCTGGGAACGCAAGCTAATCGGCTGGATGCACGTGCGCCGCGGACCGATGTATGTCGGCATGGGCGTGCTGCAGGCTTTCGCTGATGTGTTCAAGCTGCTGTTCAAGGAAGTGATCCAGCCGTCCAGTGCGCAGCGCGCGTTGTACATCCTCGCGCCGCTGATCACGCTCGCCCCCGCACTCGCGGCGTGGGCGGTGATTCCCTTCGATCAACAGGTCGTGTTGTCCAACGCCAATGCAGGCCTGCTGTACCTGTTGGCGATGACCTCGCTCGGCGTGTACGGCATCATCCTCGCCGGCTGGGCATCGAACTCGAAGTACGCGTTCCTCGGTGCAATGCGTTCCGCTGCGCAGGTCGTTTCCTACGAAATCGCGATGGGTTTCGCACTGGTCGGCGTGTTGATTGCCGCTGGCAGCTTGAACCTGACCGAGATCGTCATGGCGCAGGCCGGCAATGCCGGATTCTTCGAGTGGTTCTGGTTGCCGCTGTTCCCGCTGTTCATCATTTTCTTCGTGTCGGGCGTTGCCGAAACCAACCGCGCGCCGTTCGACGTGGTCGAAGGCGAATCGGAAATCGTCGCCGGTCACATGGTCGAGTATTCGGGTTCGCAGTTCGCGCTGTTCTTCCTGGCCGAATACGCCAACATGATCCTGGTCAGTTTCCTGACGCCGCTGTTTTTCCTCGGCGGGTGGTTGTCGCCGTTCCATGGATGGGGCATTCCCTTCCTGTCGGTCGATGGCTGGTGGTGGCTGTTCGCCAAGGTGTTCTTCTTCGCCAGCTGTTTCATCTGGTTCCGCGCGTCGTTCCCGCGTTACCGCTACGACCAGATCATGCGGTTGGGTTGGAAGGTGTTCATCCCGATCACCATCGCGTGGATCTTCGTGACGGCCCTGCTGGCGTATTTCAACGTGTTCGTGCCGGGGACTTGAGACTGACATGACGCGCATCGCTTCCTGGTTCAAGAGCCTGCTACTGATCGAGTTGATGCAGGGACTCGGTTTGACGCTGAAGTATCTGTTCAAGCCGAAATACACCTTGATGTATCCGATGGAAAAAACGCCGCAGTCGCCACGCTTCCGCGGCCTGCACGCTCTGCGCCGTTATCCCAACGGCGAAGAGCGCTGCATCGCCTGCAAGTTGTGCGAGGCGGTATGCCCGGCGCTGGCGATCACCATCGATTCGGAGCCGCGCGAAGACGGCACGCGCCGTACCACGCGCTACGACATCGACCTGTTCAAGTGCATCTACTGTGGCTTCTGCGAAGAAAGCTGCCCGGTCGATTCGATCGTGGAAACCCATATCCACGAATACCACTTCGACAAACGCGGGCAGAACATCGTCAACAAGCAGCAATTGCTGGCGATCGGCGACCGGCTCGAAGCCGAAATCGCCGAGCGCCGGGCCGCCGACGCGCCTTTCCGATGAGCACGACATGGACCTGACCCCATGGACCTGACACTTTTTGCCTTCTACGGCTTTGCCATCGCCACCGTGCTGTCCGCGGCGGCGGTGATCGGCGTCAAAAACCCGGTGCACGCCGCGTTGTTCCTGGTGCTGACGTTCTTCTCCGTGGCCTGCACATGGATCATGGCGGGCGCCGAATTCCTCGGCATCGCACTGATCCTGGTGTACGTCGGCGCGGTGATGGTGCTGTTCCTGTTCGTGGTGATGATGCTCGATGTCGATGTCGAGGAACTGCGCGAAGGCTATGTGCGCTACCTGCCGATTGGCTTGATCGTGGCCGTGGTGATGCTGTTGGAGATGGTCGTGCTGATCGGCGTCCAGGCGAGGTTGCTGCCGTTCGCGGCAGATACCGTCGCCGTAACTGGCGTACCCAACACCACATGGCTGGCGCGCGCGTTGTTCACCGACTTCGTGCTGCCGTTTGAAGTGGCGGCCGTGATCCTGACCATCGCGGTGATCGCCGCTGTGATGCTGACGCTGCGTCGCCGCACCGGCGTCAAGCACCAGGACCCATCCGCGCAATCGCGCGTGCGTGCAAGTGACCGTCTGCGCATGATCAGCATGCCTGCCGTAACACAGACGACCGTCCAGTCCGAACAGCCTGCCGCCAATCCGGAAGCGAAGCCATGATCGCATCGTCGATTGGTCTGGGCCATTACCTCGCGCTCGGCGCCGCGCTGTTCTGCATCAGCGTCGCCGGTATCTTCCTCAACCGCAAGAACGTGATTGTGTTGCTGATGTCGATCGAACTGATGCTGCTCGCGGTCAACATCAACTTCGTCGCTTTCTCGCGGCATCTCAACGATGCAGCGGGGCAAGTGTTCGTGTTCTTCATCCTGACGGTAGCCGCGGCCGAGGCCGCAATCGGCCTGGCGATCCTGGTCACGCTGTTCCGCAACCGGCGCACGATCAATGTCGCCGAAATCGATACGTTGAAAGGCTGAGCCGATGCCCGGCGCCGAAACCATGATCTCGAAATCGATGCTGCTGGCGATCGTTCTCGCGCCGTTGCTGGGTGCGATCCTTGCCGGCCTGTTCGGTCGCCGCATCGGCCGCGTTGGTGCGCATTCGGTGACGATCCTCGGCGTCGGCATCAGTTGCGCCTTGTCTGGCTACGTGTTGTGGCAGCTGTTGGAGCAGGGCGCCGCGCCGTTCAACGAGAACGTTTACACCTGGTTCCAGGTCGGCAACCTGCAGGCGCACGTCGGTTTCATGATCGACAAGCTCACCGCGATGATGATGCTGGTGGTCACCTTCGTTTCGCTGCTCGTGCACATCTACACCATCGGTTACATGGCCGACGACAGCGGCTACCAGCGCTTCTTCAGCTACATCAGCCTGTTCACCTTCAGCATGCTGATGCTGGTGATGAGCAACAACTTCCTGCAGCTGTTTTTTGGCTGGGAAGCGGTGGGCCTGGTGAGCTACTTGCTGATCGGTTTCTGGTTCAAGCGGCCGACCGCGATCTTCGCCAACATGAAGGCGTTCCTGGTCAACCGGGTGGGTGACTTCGGTTTCATCCTGGGCATCGGCCTGATCGTCGCTTTTGCCGGCACGCTGAACTACGGCGAAGCTTTTGCGAAGGCGCCGGAACTGGCGAAATTGACTTTCCCGAGTCCATTTGGCGGCAGCGACTGGATGCTCGTCACCGTCGCCTGCATCTGCCT
>JAYTAY010000359.1:0-3151 GCA_043737255.1 Luteimonas sp. | reverse complement strand
CTGGCCTCGTCGATCTTGCCCGCCTCGCGCAACTGGCTGGCGCGCAGCAGGGCGACGCGAGGTTCGCCGGGAAAGCGTTTCACCACCTCGGCCACCATGCGTTCGGCCAGCCGATCTTCGTCCAGCCGCTGTGCCAGGCCGCCAAAGGCGAGCCACGCCTGCAAATCGTTGGGGATCACATTGCTGTCGATGAGTCTGGTCAACAGCCGGGCCGAGAGCTTGGGGTCCTTGCCGCCGTTGCCGAGCGCGATCAGCGCATGCCGCCAACCATCGGTGTCGTGATCGCGCACCAGGCTTTCAAGATCGCGGCTGGCCAGTCGCTCGTCGCCGCGGCGCAGGGCGAGCGTGGCCTCCGCGGCGCGCATCGCAAGCGACTGCGGCGCGCGTGCCCGCCAGAGTTTCATGCCCTCGGCGGCACGCGTGTCGTCGTTGGCCAGCAGTGCGATGCGGGTGGCGCGTTCGGCCAGGCCGGCATCGTCGGTGGCGCGGGCGGCCTCGAGATACCAACGCGCCGCATCGTTGAGCTGCCCGTTCTGCAGGGCGAATTCGCCGGCGATCACCGGTTCCAGCGCCCCTGCAGTGGGCTTGCGCGTCTCCGCCGACCACACCACCGGCTGCACGCCGACGAGACATGCCGTCAGCAGCAGCAGGAGCATCGATTTGGGAAAAGCAGGCATCCAGCGACCGTGCCGTTAAAATGGCGGTTTGAAGTTGCCGGGTAGCTTAATCGCTAGCCGCTGAACCCGCTTTTCCGGGATCTCCTCTTAAACATCGGGCCTTTTTCAAGATCAGCCGCAAGAACATCAATTCCGCGGGCCAGACGTTTCACGCGCTCGGTCTGAACCATCAGACCGCGCCGGTCAGTCTGCGCGAGCGGGTGGCGTTCGACGATGCCGCGCTGCCCGCCGCGTTGGCAGCATTGCGCGCCTTGCCAGGCGTGCTTGAAGTGGCGTTGTTGTCCACCTGCAACCGCACCGAGGTGTATGCGCTGACCGAGGGCGATGGCAGTGGCCTGGTCGAGTGGTTGGCAATGTATCCCGAAGGCAGCACTGACCTGAGCGCCTACCTGTACCAGCACCGTGGCGTGCAGGCCGTGCAACATTTGTTCCGCGTTGCGGCCGGCCTCGACTCGATGGTGCTCGGCGAACCGCAGGTCCTGGGGCAAGTCAAGCAAGCCTGGGTAACTGCGCGCGCGCAAGGCACGCTGCATGGCCCGTTGGATCGTTTGTTCCAGCATGCCTTCGCCACCGCCAAACGCGCTCGCACCGACACCCGCATTGGCGCGCATCCTGTATCGGTGGCGTCGGCGGCGGTGCGATTGGCGCAGAACGTGTTCGCGCGCCTCGACGAATCCACCGTGCTGTTGATCGGCGCCGGCGAAACGATCGAGCTGGCGGCGCGGCACTTGAGCGAAGGCAAGGTACGGCGATTGCTCGTGGCCAATCGCACGCTGGTACACGCGCAGGACATCGCCACCCGCCACGGCGGCGTGGCGTTGCCGCTGAGCGAGCTGAACCGCCATCTGGCCGAAGCGGACGTGGTGTTTTCGGCGACGGCAAGCCGCGAAACGGTGGTCAAGCGCGTGCAGGTGGAAGCCGCACTCGCAACGCGGCGCCATCGACCGATGCTGCTGGTCGACCTGGCCGTTCCACGCGATGTCGATCCGGATGTCGCGCAACTGAAAGACGCCTATCTCTACACGGTCGACGATCTCGAACGCGCGGTCGAAGACAACCGCCGCAGCCGGCGCGAGTCCGCGGCGGAAGCCGAAGCGATCATCGAACTGCAAGCGGCACGCTTCATCGAAGCGCTGGACGCGAGCATGCACCACGCGCCATTGAAGCGGCTGCGCGCGCACGGCGA
This sequence comes from Luteimonas sp., assembly GCA_043737255.1. Taxonomy (GTDB): domain Bacteria; phylum Pseudomonadota; class Gammaproteobacteria; order Xanthomonadales; family Xanthomonadaceae; genus JALYOU01. The sequence goes on along the minus strand of JAYTAY010000359.1, from coordinate 1,288 downwards.
TGCGGCGCGCAAGGAAGCGTTGGTCAAGGCCAGACGCCTTCTCGCCGCAGGTGGCGATCCCAACGACGCACTTGACCTGCTCGCGCACACGTTGACCAACCGCCTGTTGCACGCACCCACGCATGCATTGCGCGAAGCCGCCTTGTCCGGTGACGCGGAACTTGCGCGCGCCGCGGACAAGCTGTTCCCTCCTTTCCACGAAGACGACGATGCTGCCGAGCCTGCGCCGAAAGCTTGAAGCGCTAGCCGAGCGCCGCGAAGAACTTGAACGCCTGCTCGCCGATCCTGGTGTGCTGGCCGACACCGACAAGTTCCGCGACTACTCCCGCGAGTGCTCGCAACTCGAACCGGTGGTGAGCGCGCTGGCACAGGAAGCCCATGCCCTGCGCGATCTTGCGGCTGCCGAAACCATGCGCAACGATCCGTCGCTGCACAACGATCGCGATATGCGTGCACTGGCCGAAGAGGAAATCGCCAGCGCGCAGGCGCGGCTGTCCGGGCTCGACGACGAACTTGCGCTGTTCCTGGTGCCAAAAGACGCGCGCGACGAAGGCAACCTGTTCCTCGAAGTGCGTGCCGGCACCGGCGGCGACGAGGCCGCACTCTTCGCTGGTGATCTGTTCCGCATGTATGCGCGGTATGCAGAAACGCAGCGCTGGAAGGTCGAGATCGTGTCCGCAAGCCCCGGCGAGCATGGCGGCTACAAGGAAATCATCGCCCGCATCGAAGGCCGTGGCGCGTTCTCGAAACTGAAATTCGAATCCGGCACGCACCGCGTGCAGCGCGTGCCGGCCACCGAGACACAGGGACGCATCCACACGTCCGCCGCAACCGTGGCCATCCTCGCCGAGCAGGACGATATCGAGGATGTCGAGATCAGTGCCGCGGACCTGCGCGTCGACACGTTTCGCGCATCCGGCGCCGGCGGGCAGCACGTCAACAAGACCGATTCGGCGATCCGCATCACCCACCTGCCGAGCGGCATCGTCGTCGAAAGCCAGCAGGAACGCTCGCAGCACCAGAATCGCGCGCGCGCCATGGCGTTTTTGAAGGCAAAACTGCTGGACGAACAACGCAGCGCTCAAACCCGGTCGCAGGCCGAGTCGCGCCGGATGCAGGTCGGCAGCGGTGATCGCAGCCAACGCATCCGCACCTATAGTTTTCCGCAGGGCCGCATCACCGATCATCGCGTCGAAGGGCTGACACTGTACGACCTGGCCAACGTGCTGGAAGGCGGTCTCGGTGCACTGGTCGACCGCCTCACTCGCGAACACCAGGCCGACGAACT
>JAYTAY010000358.1:0-7384 GCA_043737255.1 Luteimonas sp. | reverse complement strand
GCCCCATCCGGCAGGGGGCTTGCGCGATTCCCGGCACAGGCGCCGCATCGAGCGTCTCGCTTCGCCCTGAAAACCCTGTCCGCACGTCATTCCGCGTTTGCAGATCGCCGATCAGCGCCAACGTCCCCGCACCCCGCGTGATCGCTGGCGAAAAAATCGCCGCGCTAGACGCGGCCGGATGCCTGATCGAGACAGGGAACCGGCAAACCGGCCGCGCTACGGGCGATGGATGCCGCGAGCCACGCCAGCGATGGCACTTTTTTCGCCAACGTTGCCGCACGCGCGCCACGCGACTGCGTCGCACTTGGCCTAAGCAAGCGCTTTTCCCGGCTTTGCATACGTCTAACTCTTGCAGGAGCAGCGATGGGCATTACCGGACAGCCCCGTCGCACCCATGGGGTGCTCCTATGACCCACGGAAGTCCCCGTGGGACAAACAGCTCTGGCTGATCACGCGTGCCCTTGCACCTGCGGCGTTTCGTCCTCGAGCTTGCGCATCCGATTGGCCAGCGCTTCGGGCGAATGCGTGTACGGCGCCAGCAGGGTGTAGAACGCAGGCACCACGAACAGCGACAGCAGGGTCGAAAACGCCACGCCAAAAATCACCACGATGCCGATGGTCGAGCGACTGGCCGAGCCGGGACCGCCAGCCAGCACCAGCGGCAAGGCACCGACGATGGTCGCGATCGAGGTCATCAGAATCGGGCGCAGACGCACCGCGCAGGATTCGACGATAGCCTCGTGGATAGTCCGGCCTTCGTCGCGCAGCTGGTTGGCGAATTCGACGATCAGGATGCCGTTCTTCGCCGCCAGCCCCACCAGCATGACGATGCCGATCTGGCTGAAGAGATTGAGCGTGCCACCTGTGACCGCCAGCCCGATCAACGCGCCGAGCACGCCCAACGGCACGGTGAGCATGATCACGAAGGGATGGATGAAACTCTCGAACTGCGCGGCCAGCACCAGATACACGATCATCAGCGCCAGCAGGAACGTCAGCAGCACCGCACTGCCAGCCGCTTGGAATTCGCGCGATTCGCCTTTCCAGTCGATCTGCGCGTACTCGGGCAATTCCTCCTTGATCACCTGGTTTGCCCACGCAATCGCATCGCCCAGCCGATAGCCGGGAACCAGACCCGCGGAAATGGTGATGGCACGCAGACGATTGAAGCGATTGAGGCTGCCCGCCTCGGCCAGTTCGCTCAACGTCACCAGGTTGGACAGCGGCACCAGCCCACCGCTATCGGAACGCACCTGGATTGCGGCCAGATCCGCAGGCGATGCGCGCCCGGCCTTGTCGGCCTGCACGATGACGTCGTACTCCTCGCCGTTGTCGACGAAGGTGGTGACGCGGCGCGAACCCATCATCGTTTCCAGCGCGCGGCCGATCTCGGTGACCGACACGCCAAGATCGGCCGCACGATTGCGGTCGATTTCCACGCGCATCTGTGGCCGTGTTTCCTTGTAGTCGGAGTCGGCCGCGAACAGGTTCGGGTTCTGTTCCATGCGCGCCAGCACGCGGTCGCGCCATTGCGCGAGTTCGGTGTACTCGGGGCCGCCGAGCACGATCTGGAACGGCTGCCCGCCGCCGCGCGTGAGCCCGGTGCGCACCTGCGGGTTGACGCGCACACCGGTGAGCTTGCCGAGGGGTCCGCGCAGCGAATCGACCACGTCGTTGGTGCTTTGTTCGCGCTTGTCCCAGTCCTTGAGGAACACGATCGCCTGGCCGGTGTGCATTTCCTCGCTGGCGCCGAACCCACCCGGCACGCGCGTGTTCACGCGTTGCAGCGGCTGGCCCTCGCCGGTAAGCGGCAACAGCACATCTTCGACCTGCTTGATCTGACCGACGGTGTAGTCGTAACCCGCGCCTTCCGGGCCCACCACGGACGCGAAGAACACGCCCCGATCCTCCGGTGGCGCAAGCTCGCTCGGCACCCATTTGAACAACGCAAAACTCGCGACCAGCGCGGCGATCATCAGGCCGCCGAAAAACCACGGACGCTCCACGCTGCGATCGACCATGCCGCGGTAACGGTTGCTGACGCGATTGAACTGCGCGTTGGTCCAGCCGTGCAGACGGCTCGGCTTCTGCTGGCCGTGCGCGCGGACCAGCTTCGACGACATCATCGGCGTCAGCGTCAATGCGACAAACGCGGAGATCGCCACGGCCGCCGCCAGCGCCACCGACAGTTCGCGGAACAGGCGGCCGGTGTTGCCTTCGAGAAACCCGACCGGCAGGAACACCGCGATCAACACGGCGGTGGTGGCGATCACCGCGAACGCCACCTGCGCAGTGCCGCGTTTTGCCGCGACCAGCGGCGGCTCGCCGAGATCGGCGCGGCGCTGGATGTTTTCCAGCACCACGATCGCGTCATCGACTACCAACCCGATGCACAACACCAGCGCCAACAGCGTCAGCAGATTGATGGTGAATCCGAACGCATACAACGCAATGAACGACGCGACCAGACACACCGGCACGGTCACGGCGGGGATCAGCGCGGCGCGCAGGCTGCCGAGGAACAGCCAGATCACCAGCAGCACCAGCGCGATCGCTTCGGCCAGCGTCGCCCAGACACGCTCGACCGAGGCCTCGATGAACACCGTGCTGTCGAAAGCGACGAAGATGTCGGCGCCTGCCGGTAACGTTGGCTTGATGCGTTCGGCTTCGGCGCGTGCGGCGCGGGCCACGTCGAGGCTGTTGGCGGTGGAGGTCTTGACGATGCCGAGGCCGATGTTGGGTTCGCCATTGCTACGGTAATACGCGCGGCGCTCAGCGGACGCGAGTTCAACCTTTGCGACATCGCCGAGTCGCACCACGTAGCCATCGGGGCCCTTGCCCAGCGGGATCTGCGCGAAATCGGCGGGCTTCTGGTAGCTGCGCGCCACGCGCAGCGTGAAGTCGCGGTCGGTGGACTCGATGCGCCCCGCGGGCAGTTCGACGTTCTCGCGGCGCAGGGCGTTTTCGACATCGCTCACGGCAAGGCCACGCGCGGCGAGCTGGTCGCCGTTGAGCCAGATCCGCATGGCGTAGCGCTGCTGTCCGCCCACGCGGATCTGCGCGACGCCATCCAGCGACGACAGGCGATCGACCACGTAACGCTCGGCATAATCGGTGAGTTGCAACGTGTCCATCGACGTGGAACTCATGTTGAGCCACAGGATGACTTCGGCGTCGCTCTCGACTTTTTCGACTTGCGGCGGTTCGGCCTCGTCGGGCAGCCGTCCGACCACGCGGCTGACCGCGCTGCGCACGTCGTTGGCGGCCGCTTCGATGTCACGCGCCAGGGTGAATTCGACGGTCACCGACGAACGTCCATTGACGCTGCGCGACTGCAGCGTTGCGATGCCCTCGATGCCAGCCAGCGCGTCTTCCAGCACCTGGGTGATGCGCGTCTCCACCACGCCCGCGGATGCGCCGGGATAGGTGACATCGACGGAGACAATCGGCGGATCGATCGCTGGCAATTCGCGCAGCGTCAGCCGCGTGTACGCCATGATGCCGAGCACGATCAGCAGCAGGCTCATCACCACCGCGAGCACCGGCCGCTGGATCGAGATGTCGGAAAGTTTCATTCCCGGTCAGCCCTGCTTAGACTCGGATGCATCAGGCTGGGGCGGCCCTGACGTGCCCTCGACGACCTTGGCGCCTGAACGTAATTTGCCGGTTCCATCGACGACGATCCTGTCGCCGGCCTTGAGACCACCGGTCACCTCGACCTTGCCGGCGCTGCGTCCCGCAACTTCGATCTTGATCTGCTCGACGCTGCCATCGGGCTTGACGCGATACACGAACGTGTCGCGCCCAATCTGGACCAACGCGATCTCGGGAACGACCAGGGCCTGGCGTTCTGGCCGCGACAACTGCACCTCAAGCAACATGCCGGGGCGCAGCGCACCATCGGGATTGGGGAAGTCGCCGCGCACGGTGACCGCGCGCGTGGCCACATCGATGCGCGCATCGATGGTGCTGACCAGGCCATCGAACATGCGATCCGGATACGCCGTGCTGCGCGCATTCAATGCTTGCCCGGTCGCGAGATTGGCGAGTTGTGCTTCGGGCACCGGGAAATCGACGTACACGCGCGAGACGTCATCGAGCGTCGCGATCGCGGTGCCGGGCGTGACCAGAGAACCGGGGCTGACCTGACGGATGCCGAGCACGCCGGCGAACGGCGCACGAATGGTGCGGTCACCGATCTCGGCACGCACCTGCGCCACGCGCGCCAGCGCGACATCACGCGTGGCCCGCTGCGTGTCCAGCAACGCGCGTGCGATCAGCTGCTGCTCGGCGAGTTCGCTCTGGCGACGCAACAAGCGATTGGCTTCATTGGCCGCGGCCTGCGCTTCGGTCAGCGATGCCTGTTGCTGCTGGCCGCTCAGGGTGATCAACGGCGCGCCGCGCGCAACGATATCGCCGCTGTCGAAATGCACGCGCTGCACGGTCTCGCTGACCTTGGCGCTGACGGTTACCGATTCGCGCGCCTTGGCGGTGCCGAGCGCGAGAATGGTGTCGCTCCACGGTTGTTGCTGCACGACCTGCGTGGTGACCGGGATGGGTCGGTCGCCGCCGCCGCCAGGACCTTTTGCCTCGGCTTCCTTTTTGCCACAAGCGGCGATCAGTCCGAGAACAAGCAGCAGACAAGCCGTGCGGGCAATCCAGCGAAACACCATCGGCAACCTGCGTATGTTTGGAGAGCGACAATTCTAGTCATCCAAGGGTCAACGTCCGTGACGGTATTGGGTTGACCTTTCGTGCTGGACAAATCAAACGTTATTTTTTCGTGGGCTGGATTGGCCCCATCAACCCAGCAAACATGGCCGTGAAAACTGATCCAGTTTGCAGATATCTTTAGGAGCGCCCTATGGGCGCGATGAGGCGTTGATGGTAAAGCCCATCGCGCCCATGGGGCGCTCCTGCAAAAACTGCGCGCATCTGCGGAAAGCAGCCCGCAGACGGTCAACTACCAAGTAGTTTCGCTACGACCTGTTCCGCGAGTACATCCGCACTGTAACGATCGGTTTCCAGCCGCAGATCGGGTGTTTCCGGTACTTCGTAGGGCGAATCCACGCCGGTGAAATGCGGCAGCTCACCGCGGCGCGCCTTGGCGTACAGGCCCTTGTCATCGCGTTGTTCCGCAACCTGCAGCGACGTATCGACGAACACTTCGATGAATTCATCACCCGCGAACATCGCGCGCGCTGCAGCACGTTCGGCGCGGAACGGCGAGATGAAACTCACCAGCACGATCAGGCCGGCCTCGGTCATCAGCTTGGCCACTTCGGCGACGCGGCGCAGGTTCTCGACGCGATCCTCGTCGGTGAAACCGAGATCACGGTTGAGGCCATGGCGGACGTTGTCGCCATCGAGGATGTAACTGTGATGGCCGAGCGCATGCAGGCGCTTGTCGACCAGGTTGGCGATGGTCGACTTGCCCGCGCCCGACAGGCCCGTGAACCAGACACAACGTGCCTGCTGACCCTTGGCACGCGCACGCGCGGCCTTGTCGACGTCAAGGTGTTGCCAATGGATGTTGCCGGCGCGGCGCAGTGCGAAGTCGAGCGTGCCGGCGGCGACGGTGGCGTTGCTTTGACGGTCGATCAGGATGAAGGCGCCTAGCGTGCGGTTGTCGGCGTAGGACTCGAACACGATCGGCTGGTCGAGTTCGAGATTGCAGTAGGCGACTTCGTTGAGTTCGAGATGCGTCGCGGCCAGATGAGCCTGCGTGTTGACATCGACCTTGTGCTTGATTGCACTCACCGTGGCCGCGACCGTGCGCGTACCGAGCTTGAGCCAGTAAGAGCGCCCCGGCAGCAACGGCGAATCGCCCATCCACAGCAGGTGCACGGCGAACTGGTCGGCGACGGCGGGCGCATCGTTTGCTGCAGCGATGACATCGCCGCGGCTGACATCGATTTCGTCGGCCAGCGTCAGCGTGATCGCCTGACCCGCGCGCGCACTTGCGACATCACCATCGGGGCCGAGCACACGGGCGACGCGCGTACGGCGTCCGGAAGGCAGCACGACCACCTCATCGCCCGGCGCGACCGCGCCGGCGGCGAGCGTGCCGGCGAACCCGCGGAAGTCCTGATGCGGACGATTGACCCATTGCACAGGCAAACGAAAGCCACCAAGCCCTTGTGGGAGGGGCTTCAGCCCCGACCCTGGCTTAGGTGAGACCCGGGTCTGGTCAGACCCTGTAGCGATGTCTTCGCGGATATCGTCGATCTGCACCGATTCAAGATGCGCCAGCACGCTTGGGCCGCTGTACCACGGCATCGACGGCGAACACTGCAACAGGTTGTCGCCCTTCAGCGCGGACAACGGAATAGCGGTCACGCTGGCGATGCCTAGTTGCGTTGCGAGTTCGCGATACGCGTCGGCGATCTGCATGAACACCGCTTCGTCGTAACCCACCAGATCCATCTTGTTCACCGCCAGCAGTACATTGCGGATGCCGAGCAACGAGATGATGTAGCTGTGGCGGCGCGTCTGCGTCAGCAACCCCTTGCGCGCATCGACCAGCACCACGGCGAGATCGGCGGTGGACGCACCCGTCGCCATGTTGCGCGTGTACTGCTCGTGGCCGGGGCAGTCGGCGACGATGAACTTGCGCTTGTCGGTGTCAAAAAAACGGTAGGCGACATCGATGGTGATGCCCTGCTCTCGCTCGGCGGCGAGGCCGTCGAGCAACAACGCGTAATCGATCGCACCCCCTTGGGTGCCGTGGCGGCGGCTGTCGGATTCCAGCGCCGCCAACTGATCGACGAACAGACCCTTGCTGTCATGCAGCAGCCGTCCGATCAGCGTGCTCTTGCCGTCGTCAACGCTGCCGCAGGTGATGAAGCGCAGCAGGCTTTTACGCTCATGCTGTTGCAGATAAGCGGCGATGTCCGCAACAGCGCTCATGCATACCCCCTGGTCCCACGGGGACTTCCGTTGGTCGTAGGAGCGCCCCATGGGCGCGATCGCTTTTCGCCACGACGTGCAAGAGCATCGCGCCCATGGGACCCTCCTGCATGGAAGTTCGCATCCATCAGAAATACCCCTCCTGCTTCTTCTTCTCCATCGAAGCCGCCGGATCGTGGTCGATCATCCGTCCCTGCCGCTCCGACGTCGTCGCCACCAGCATCTCAGCAATCACTTTTTCCAGCGTGTCGGCATCGGACTCGATCGCACCCGTCAGCGGATAACAGCCCAGCGTGCGGAAGCGTACTTTTTTCTGCATCGGCGTCTCGCCGCTACCCAGCGGCAAGCGCTCGTCATCCACCTGGATCAACGCACCATCGCGCTCGACCACGGGCCGTTCGGCGGCGAGATACAGCGATGGCACCGGGATGCCTTCGCGATAGATGTAAAGCCAGATATCCAGCTCCGTCCAGTT
>JAYTAY010000357.1:0-7405 GCA_043737255.1 Luteimonas sp. | reverse complement strand
ACGAAAGGCCGGTCGGCGTCTACTGCCACGGGCACCCGAGAATCCGTATCGACCAGCATTCTAGAACCGTGCAATGCGCCGACTGCGGCAAGGTCATTGACCCGTTCGATTACATCGCGTCTGGCGCGCTTTCAATCCGTCGCGGATGGCAATCGCTACAGCATGTCGAGTCGCTGATACGCGATAAATCGGAAAAGGTCCGTGATCTTGAAAAAGAGCGAAAGCGGCTTGAGCCGATCGTCAAGCGGATGAAGCAAAAAACGGAAGGGCACGACGGGGTTCTTGATATGCGGAAGCCGTCATGAGCTACGAATCACTTACGCTCCCCGAGCGCGTCGCGCAGAGGCGGCAGGCCAAGCGCTACAAGGCGGCCATCGAAAAACTCGGGCTGTGCTGCGCGTGCAAGAACCGCGACACTGAAAACACTTATTTCGGTCTTTACGTGTGCAAAATTGGGCAACAGCGAACGTACCCGAGGTGCGAGCGCGACGGGGAGCCGACGCGATTCGAGTTCGACGATACGGTACTGGCCCAGTTCCAAGACAAACAGGGGAAAATCTGATGGGTGAGGTTGATACTTTTGGGGTCTACGTTCGGACGCGACTCGATCGGTGGGGCGATGAGTTTTCGCTGGCGCGCGACGTGGATTACTTGGGCCATCAGTCAAAAAACATGCTGCAGATCCTGATCGATCACCGGGGCGAGATGCCGGGGCGGACGACCGGATTCAAGCCGCTAGAAGTTGACATGCTGGCGATGCAGGTCGAGACGATCGTGAGCGATATCGCCATAGCAGGCCGGGCCGATCTTGCGTGCGTGTTGCGGGCGTACTACTGCGGACAGCAGCGGCGGATGTTCGAGCGATTCGACACCGCGAACGAGCTGCTGGCGAAAGCCGGATTCGCGAAGATATCGAAACGGCAGTACGTCGAAAGGAACGCCACCGGGTTCGCGGCGGTCAGGGGCGCGATGCTGGGAATGTGCCAAGGCGCATGAGCCGCGCGCTTTCTCTGGCATGCAGCAGATGCGGTGAATCGCTGCTGATCGAGCAAGCAGCCCGCAATGGCGAAGAAGTAATTCAGAAATTAATCCGACTATCTATCCTGACCTGATGCGGCTACAGGGCGCGGAAAAAGCCCGACAGACGGTAGACGCTTGACCGCCCGGACCTGCAGCGGTATAAAGCGGGCATCGTGAGATTGGAGCCACTGGCGAAAGCCGGCGGCCACGAGCTAGACCCGGTGTTGGGTGGAAACGCGGCCATGCCGGCACGCGCCCCGGGTGCGGGGAATCCCAGCAACCCGCCCTGTACAGGGGCGGCCCTATTCACGCAGGCGGACGGCAATCGGGAAGTCGACCCTGAGAAGCCGCGACAAAGAGGCAGGGCGTCCCCGAGCGGGGAAATGCCGGCCTCGCCTTTTGTCCCTATGCCGGCGGCGCCGAAAGGTGCAGCATGGGAAATCAGCGCTTTACGCCGGGCATTGCCCATAATACGGGCGGCTGAATCCGATCGTCGGCGCCACATACGCCGCTCCCCACGGCGCCAGAAGGCTCGATCAGTCCCCTTGCTGATCGGGCCTTCGTCTTTTTTCACGCCCGCCACCCCCACCGGACCAACCATCGCAGCCAAGCCGGACTGCGGGGCGGGCACCTATTCGAGGCTGCACCATGACCGTCGAACCGTCTTACCTGACCGCCGCGCGCCGCGACATCGGCTTGCGCGAGATCAAGGGGCCGAAGCACGCCGGCCGCATCGTCCAGATGTTGCGCCGCTTGGGCGCGTGGTGGCGCGATGATGAAACCCCGTGGTGCGGCGTGGCCGTGGCGGCGTGGCTGTCAGAATCCGGTCTGCCGATCCCGAGGCACTATTACAGGGCCTTGGCATGGGCGGATTACGGAAAGGGTTGTTCCCGCCCCGTGCAGGGTGCGATCGCCGTTCTGTCCCGCAATGGCGGCGGCCACGTTGGCATCGTGACGGGAGTCACCGCCGACGGTGAGCACGTCCGCCTGCTCGGCGGGAATCAGGGCGATGCAGTGAATGAGGCGTGGTTTCCAGCGCACCGAGTCATTGCCTACCGGCTGCCCACCGGCATGGGCCTAGTGCTCTCGGCGACGGTAGCCCCGCTCGGCACCATGTCGAACAGCGAGGCGTGATCTGATGGGCGGCGAAATCACAACTGCTCACCTTGCGCTGATCGCCGCGATCCTAGCGATCATCGTTCCGATTTTCAGCGCCTTGGCGTTCTTTGTTTTGCAGCGGATTGTCGGCGCGGGGGATAAGTCCGGCGACGAGCTGAGCAAGCTTAAAGAGCAGGTCCACGACCTAGAGCTGGCGCAAGTCGGCCAATACGCGACCAAGCCCGATCTTGACACTTTCCGGAACGAGGTCAGGCAGAGTTTTTCTGACCTACGGAAAGACGTGAATCAGCTATTGAGGCACTTCAGCCCCAACGCGGTGCTGGTCGGATGAGCGGAGAGATTGCAACCCGCGCCGACTTTGCCGCCTTGGCCGCAGAGTTTCGAGCGGGGTTTGAGGCAATCGGCCCAGCCCTGCATCGCCTTGCCGATATCTCGCGTCCGACAGGTCAGGTGCAACAGGTCAACATGCCCGCGCCAGCGCAGGCGCCACGCGGCGAGCGGCTTATCTGGTGCATGGCCGGCCTGGTGCTGCTGATGGCGTTGGTTGCGGCGGTGTCGGTCGTGGCCGCCATGTTCCAGGGCCAGCGCGTGACCGATCTGCGCATTGATCTGCAGGCGGAGCGCGGTCGCGCCGACGCGCATGCGGCATGGGCGCGCGAAGAGGCGCAGATAGTGCGCGGCTACATCTGGCAGGGCAAAGTGCCCAGCCTCAACCAGTACCCGAACCCGGAATCGACGAAATGACCAGGATCACCACGCGAGGCGAAGAGGAGGAAATCATCATCCCCTTGCCGCCGAAAAGGGTATTGGGCTTGACGCTGGTCGCTGACCAGCCGAACTGGCGCAAGTGGTGGTCAATGCGTTGGATGGGCGTCTCTGCTGCCCTGCAGGCCGCCAGCCAAGTGCTCGAAGAGATGGTCGCACCGGCCCGCGCCGGCTGGTCGCTGATCCCGGGCGAATGGCTCACCGGCATCCCGCTATGGGTTCCAGGTAGTCTCGGATGGGCGGCAATCGCTGCACTGGCCGCGGCTGGCATGGCGCGTGTCGTGCAGCAGCGGAGCCTGCGGAAATGATGCGCGGCCTGTACATCAGCAGGAAAGAAGCGCTCGCCGAAGGCTTCACGCATGAGGGAAGCCACTTCGGCGCACCGATTTGGGCGCAATACGACGAAGCGACCGGCGAGATGGGCGACGTTGCTACCAAATTCGCGCCATTGGAGACCGTGCTCGATATCGGCGCCGGCTTGACCCGTTTCTGTAACAGCTTCCGCGACCCGGGCGAAGAGTACATGTTCGCCTTCAAAATCAGGCCAATCGCATGATCCTGTCAACGATATCCGCCAAGGTGTGGCAGGTTGCCGCGGTCGCGCTGTGGGCGCTGCTGCTGATCACGTGCACCGGCTGGGGCGTCTCAGCGTGGCGGCTGAAGCACGCCGTGAGCAAGCGCGCGGAGATAAGCGCCGAACGCCATGAATGGCGCCGCGCCGCGATCGGCTATGAATACGCCAATGGCGCATGGGCAGCACTGGCCAAGCAGCGCGCGGACAGGATCGCAGCCGACAGCGCGAAAGCCGACAGCGCCGCAGCCGACGCCGCCAAGATGGTGAGGGCTGCCAAGACCGAAGCCCGCGCCGCTACCGCACGCCTCGCCGAATACCAGCGCCGGCCGCGCACCACCACCTGTAGCGCCGCGCTGGCCACGCTTGACGCAGCCTGTCCTGAACTCAAGGGGTACTGACCATGCGCCACATCCTGAAACTCACCGCCCCCCTGGCATTGCTGGCACTGTCGACGGCATGCGCGACCGCACCGAAAGTCATCCGCGAACCTGTGGTGGAGCTGATCGATCGCCCGGTGTACGTGTCCATTCCGGGATGCCTCACCGCGCAGATGCCGGCGCCGGTAGGTCAGCTGTCCGCACTGCCCGACATCGCCGCGCAACGCCGCGCCATCATCGAAACCTTGAATGCCCGCATGGGCGCGATCGCCGCGATCCAGGGAACAAGCGCCGCAAGCCCTGTCGATTGCACCGCGTCGGCCGCAGATACCGGATCTGCTAAGCCGTGAGCGAGCATTACCGGCAGGCCGGCGCCCAAGACATCGCCGACCTGATCGAGGCGGCCAAGGCCATGATGTCCACAGCTCAAGCAAGCATGTGCGCCGTGGATCGGTTGCTGCAGTCAGTGGAGATGCTGACCGATTCGGTTGCCCAGTTGCTTGGGGAAGAGATGGGCCAGCCGGTGGCGGACGAACCAAAGGCCGAACCGCTGCCCGACAATCTGGATATCGACTGACACGTGGGCAGGCTCAAGACGCTACCGCCGCGGCTCAAGACCGCGCCCAGCCGCATGACGCAGCACAAGCCGGCTGAAGCAAGCAGGCAGGCACGCAGGGAGATGGCAACCAACTGCGCGGCGTGGCGCAAGATCCGCGCGGCCCAGCTGCAAAGGGAGCCGCTATGCAGGGAATGCGCCAAGACTCACCGGGTGACCGCGGCCAACACGTGCGACCACATCGACGGGGATTGCAACAACAACCCCACAGACGGCTCCAACTACCAATCCTTATGCGGCCCCTGTCACAGTAGAAAAACGGCCGCGGAAGATGGAGGGTTTGGGAACCCAAACAGGAAACCAGCATGAAAGAGCAAGCGTTAGAAATCAAAGACATGGAGCACTTCAAACTGGCCGAAGGTGAAACGCTCATCCTTCGAGCAAAGTTCCCGCTGTCAGCCGCACAAGTGGAGCGACTGAGCGAAATGGCCCATCGCGCACTCCCGGGAAGGCGTGTCTTGGTGTTGGATTCAACCATTGAAGTGATGGCCTGCAAGGCTGAGACGGATGGCATCTCATGAGCAAGATCATTCGAGTAGTGCCGCCGCTCGCCGGAGAGTATGGCGATGGCTATCCAACGCGGTGCTTTGGCACGAAGGTGTACGTGGGCGATGAAGCGATCAGCATCCAGAAGATCACACTGATAGCCGAACCGCGCAACGTATGGCGCGCGATCATCGAGACGACAGTGCAGGTTGACGGCGAGATCGCGGCGGTAGTGCGGGACCAGGACCAGGACCAGGCAACACCGGCACCGGCTGGCAGTCAGTGCGGCGACGAGCCAAGCAAGCCGCGCAACTGGATCGGCAGTGCGGTTGACTGGATTACCTGCTTTCTCGGCTATCCCGGTTATTGGCGGACGCCTGCCACGCACGCGCGGGTACTGGCCGCGATCAGGGAGCGACAGCGACTGGAGAAGGAGCGCCCCGCAGCTGGCACAGTGACGCACATGGATGGGCTCCCCACGCTGACGCTCCCCCGGATGGAGATGACCCGGGAGATGGTCGTGGAAGACCAGCGCAGGGCTGCACGCATGGCCGAACACGACCAACGCCACGCCGCACGCGTGGCAGAAGTGCAGAGCTTGGCTTGCACCATCGATATCGAGCGCCAAGCCAAAGAGGCATGCGACTCGCTGGTCGAAGCCCTCAAGGCCGATCATGCAATGGGCGATCACGGGGACGCTGGAAGGACGCAGGCATGAGTAAGTCAATCGTGTGGGCAATCACGCATCTGGCAGTGCTGGCCGTGGTGTGGGCCGGATACATCAAAGGCATCCAAGGCGCGGAGTACCTGTTCATGTTCTACGTGTGGGTGATGTGCCTCCCGATATGGGTGGTTGGCGTGATGTCCTATGAAGTGCAGGATGGCTTGAGCAAGGACATACCGAGCAGGGCAAGACGCAACGCCAACGCCTGCATCAATGGATCCGTCCTAGTGGTCCTGGCATGGCATGGCAGCTTCTTTACCGCTTGCGCGTGGCTGGCCTGCATCGTCCTTAGCGCTGTGGCAATACAAGCGGCGGGCATACTCAGTCAGCGTTCTTGCAGGAGCCTTGAGCGGCGGCAGCTCGTGCAGGCCGCACACCGCAAAGCTGAACGAGCCGATGATCGGTCGCGAAGCTGAACCAAATGAAGCTGAACAGGTGGGGGGTAGGGTCAGTGCTCGGAACCCTCCTTACCACGACACGCGCATCCTCCCTGTCGCAATAATTTTTTCGGGTAGCAGAATCACCAAATGGCCGGTGTGAAGGGTAAGAGCGGAGGCGCCAGGGCGAACACTGGCGGCGCGCGGCCCGGCGCTGGCCGGAAACCGGCGAAGGCGCGAAAGACGAAGGCGAAGGCGTATCAGACCGAAGACCCTGATGCTTTCCTGAAAGCGGTCATGGCCGACAGTCGGGCCGACTTCAAGGATCGGCTGGTGGCGGCGCTGGCGCTGAAGAAGATGGGCGACGGCGTAGCGATCGGCAAGAAAGAGCAGCAGCAGCAGGCGGCGCGCGACATCGTGCAGCGCGACCTGTCGCCATCGCCGGCACCGAGCCGGCCGCGGCTGACGGTAGTCGGCAAGGTTGCCAGCAAGTGACCCTGCCCGTTTGGACCACGGCATGCCCTGACTGGCGCGAGCGGATCAAGTCCGGTCGGTCGCTGGTCCCGTGTGGTGCGCTGTTCCCTGATGAGGCTGCGAAAGGGTTGGCGGTATTCCGGTCCTTGAAAGTCCCGGATGTTGGGCATCCAGAAAACCTGCGTGACGAGTTCGGCGGCCCGATCGCGCCGACGGTTGGCGATATTGCCGCGCCGTGGATGCTTGATCTTGCGGAGGTCGTGCACGGCGCATACAACGCGGAGACGGGCGAGCGACTTATTCGCGAGATCTTCGTGATGGTGCCGAAAAAGAATTGGAAGTCCGGCCTTGTGGCGATGCTGATTACTTCGCTGCAGATTCGGAACTGGCGGCCCTCGAATGAGGCGGCGGTAATTGCGCCGACAAAGGAAGGCGCCGACAACGTATTCAAGCCGATGCGCGACGCGATACAGGCCGACGCCGAGCTGAACGCGCTGTTCCACATCCAACCGATCATGCGAACGGTGAGGCACCGCACAACGGGGATGACTTGCCGGGTTTACGCGGCGGACACGGATACCGTCGCCGGCAAGGTGTGGGCTTATGTTGCATTTGAGGAGCTGTGGTTACTGGCCAAGCGGCACCGGGCTGCGGACATGATGCTGGAAGCGCTTGGCGGACAGGCGTCGAGGCCGGAAGGTCTGGTGCTGACGATCACGACGCAGTCAGACGAAGAGCCGGTCGGCGCGTTCAAGGCCAAGCTTGATTTTGCCCGGAAGGTTCGCGACGGCGTGATTGATGCGCCGTGGTTCCTCCCGCTGATTTATGAGTGGCCCGAAGACATGCTCAAGTCGAAGGCGTATGCGGACCCGG
>JAYTAY010000356.1:0-3174 GCA_043737255.1 Luteimonas sp. | reverse complement strand
CTCACCCAGGCAATCGAGGGCTATATCGCCGTTTACAACGAAAACCCCAAACCCTTTGTCTGGACCGCCAAGGCCAATGACATTCTGCAGAAAGTCATACGCGGACGGGCTGCGTTGAAAATGGTTCAAACAGGGTGAAGCACTACACTAGTGGTGCCGGCGATAGGGGGCTTCTTCTACAGCGCGTGGGGTCGTCGACGCCCGCGCAAACCTCATAGCGTCTACGGCGTCAACACTCCCGCGCTTTTTATCGCTACGCAGTGCACGCGCCGCCACTTGGCGACTACGCCGAAAAGGCGTAACGTTCGTCGCAGAGTGAACGGAACGAATGGCAGGGAGCCATAACCATGAACGACGCACCAAGACACGGGCGACAGCGCCGATATCGTGCGCTCCGCCGGGCGATGATCACCCTGCTGTTTGTGGGCGCGTTGACCAGTTGCATAGCGGCCCAGGACCGCACCCCGCGCGATGTGCCACAGACCGCTGCGCCGGATGGTGGGAAACGGGCGGACGCAGGTGGCGATAGCCTCGCGCAGTTGGAAAAGCGGTTGGCCGCGCAGCAGGCTCAGATTGAGCTTCTTGCGCCTACAACCTACGCGAGCTATCTCGACGGTGACCCGACCTACGTGACCGACCTACTGGCCGACGTCCGCGCAGCAGCGGCCGCATGGGCGAGCTACCGCGATGCACACTGCAGCTCGGACCCGATGCTGCAAGGCATGTCCCGCCGCGACTCTACCGTGCTGGCCGAAGCTTGTCGGGTTCAGAAGACTCAGGCGCGTTTGCGGGAGATGCAGGCGCTTCTGGATGCGTTGCGCTCCAACGGCTGATGTATCAGGCCGGGGCGGCGCTACCGCGCCGCATCCCGCAGCGGGTGATTGTCGACCGTAGCCCTCACTGCGCAGAAGACTATATCGAACACGCCAGCGCGGCTGCGCCGGCGGTCACACGACAGGGAGGAAGTGCCATGCCGGATCACGCCTACAACCCACTGTCCCGCCGCGGATTTGAGGCTATCGCGTTCAACGCGATCGGCCGAAGCAGTGAGATCAACAACCGCGATATGTATGGCTTGACGCACAGCACTGGCAATTCCGGCTGGTCAGTCGGCATGCTGCAATGGGACTTCGGGCAGGGCAACCGCGGCGTGCAAGCCGACGAGATGCTTCGTCGCTACCAAGCATGGGTGCCGGCGGGCGAGCGATTCACCGCCGCGCAAGTGGAATCGCTGTCAGACCGACTGCAAACCCGCGGACAGACCGGCAACGCGCTGACCAAGCAGGAGGAGTCGCGGTTGGAGGGCTACCTGCGCTCGGACGGCGGCCGCCAGTTTGTCGCTGGCTTGGATCGCATGCAAATGGACCTAAAATGGGAACGAGTGGGAAAGCCGCTGTCGGAGATCCCTTGGCTACAAAACCTGCGCACACGTGACCCAAGCCAAGCGGCAGAAATCGTCGCGATGACCGGCAAACTGTTCAACCAGAACCAGACGCGCGGCCAGCGGCTGATCGGCGAGCTGCAGGACGGCCCGATCACCTCGGAGGCGGTCCGCACCTGGATCGGCACCCAAGGCATCAATGGCCTCAACGAGAACGCGCGCACGGCGATCGTCTCCGGCCGCGACAACGCGCTGGCTGGTGTGCGATTGATGAACGCGATGGAAGCCAGTGACGGTCGAATCGGTCAAGCGTGGCGCGCGCAGGTGGACGCAGGCACTACCAGCCTCGGCGAAAACTTCAACACGAACCTGAACGTGCAACTGCTGGACAAGATGTTCAGAGACCCAGCCAATGGGCAGCGCGTGCTCGCACAGGTGGACAGCAATGCGCGGAACTCGCCGGTCACGATGCTCGGCACCGATGAAAGCGCGCGCGTCACCATCGACCGCAAAGGCGAGCTTCGCATCACCAGCCCGAACGGCGACAGGTTCGTCATGACCGAGGGCGGCTGGGCCCGAGCGCCTACCCGCCAGCTTTCACAGGCCGACGAACCCTCCGTGTACGCATCGACCGGTGCAATCCGCACCGCCGATGTTAATCCCTCAGATGCGGCGTTCAGGCATCCCGGGACCCCGGATTTCCAGCGCGTGTCCAATGGGGTGCGGCGCAGCGGGTTGCCGGCTGACGGTGCGGAGAACATCTCCGCGCGGCTGTATCTGGAGGTGCAGCGCGATCCGCTGATGAAGCGCGTGGACGCCGTGGAGCGCGGCGTGGGCGCGGATGGCCGCGAGTCAGTGTTTGCAGTCTACATGCCGCACGGCGCCCGCGAGCCGATGTTCAACGTGCGGGTGGATGCGGAGGAAGCCGCGCGCACGCCTGCTTCCGACAGCCTGCGTCAGGCTGAGGCTTTTCAGCCCACCTTGGATGCGTCCACCCAGAATCTCAATCGCGAGCAAGCGCAATCGTCCGTGCAAGATCAGACCGGCCCAACTATTGGCGCCCGGACCTTATAGCCGGCCAGCGCGCCTTCACATCGGCCTACAGAATCAGCACGGTCTAAAGTTCACTTTGAAGACCTGCTCTTAGCGTAAGTACGGTTCGACAAAGCGCTGGCGGTGCTCCAAAGTCACCATGTTTAACTGTTTCCGCTTTAGCCATCTTCTGTGAAAGGGCCTGCATCGTTTTCATCTTCACTCTTCGAGAAAGCACCCTGGAATGCGTGGGAAATTTTTTTAAGTAACACAATCAGAATCGTTGCGGATCCGATCGCGAAGTAGATATGTTCTTCGATACCTAGATTCCCAACGTATCCAAAATGAAGCATCCGCCAAAAAAGCCTGCTGATCCCAAACGAGACGGTCGCCTCAAACATGACATAAGTGAAAATTCCTGTGCGGAACCATTTCTATGTCGTAGCGCGAAGATAACCGCATAGAGCGCCGCAACGGCAACTCCGAAGATTACTGATTCAACGACCTCGCGAACTGCGTCGTTTCCGACCTCGGCGCAGGTAGTTAAGGTTCCAGCGTCCATGCCTGAGGCCGTCCGTTAGCCAAATTGATAGCCCTATCATGCCACCCGCAGCAGCACTAATCCAAGAGGAATTCCCATAGACCAGTGCGACAAGTAAATTCACGGGGGTGTACGGGATTTTGTGTAAACGGAGTTTCGTTAACTCGGTTACATCCGCTCTTCGAACTGGATCGTAAAGCGATTCAGCGCTGCTTTCCAG
>JAYTAY010000355.1:0-3182 GCA_043737255.1 Luteimonas sp. | reverse complement strand
ACAGTCGAATCGCCGACCGCTACGACACAAGCCACATGGTCCGCACCGGAATCACGACGCATCGCCACCATCGCCTGCGTTGCCCACATCCATGCGCTGTTGCGCGACGCGCAGGCGGGTCGTGCGCAACTCACGGTGAAGCATGGTGCTGCGCTGCTCACCCGCGCCGTGCGTCCCGGCGACATCGCCGTACTGGTACGCAACCATCGCGAAGCCGAGCGCATTCGTGATGCATTGGCAGTAGCCGGCGTACCTGCAGTCGCGGCTGGCAAGCAGAGCCTGTTCGAGAGTGAGGAAGCGCAGGCCGTGCTGACGTTGTTCGACGCGCTGCTGCGCCTGGACGACGACAGCCGCCTGCGTGGTGCGCTCGCGACGCCCTTGATCGGCTTCGACGCCACCGCCATCGATCGTCTCGATCACGACGCCGCGTGGCGGCAACAGTGGCAGAGCACGGCGCAAGCCTGGCGCGAACGCTGGCTGCGGCATGGCCCGTTGCCGCTGCTGTCCGATCTGTGCGCCGACGCCGCGTCACGATTGCTGACACTGCACGATGGCGAGCGCCGCCTGATCAACCTGCTGCAACTCGGCGAAGCGTTGCAGGCGGCCGATGCGCAGACACTCGGCGAAACCGCGCTGGTCGACTGGCTGCGACGGCGCATGGCCGAAGCCGACGGCAACGATGAAACCCAGCAACTGCGCCTGGAATCCGATGCACGACGCGTGCGCATCCTCACTTTGCACAAGAGCAAAGGGCTCGAGTTCCCGCTGGTGTATTTGCCGTTCGCCGGCATCGGGCGTGGTTCGAAATCAGGTGCGCATGTCGAGTACCAGCACGAGGACGGCGAACGCGTGCTGCACTACAAGACCGCCAGCGACAATCACGATGTGCTGCCGTGGAACGACGCAAAAGCCTGCGCCGCGCAAGAGGATTGCGCCGAGGACGCGCGTCTGCTCTACGTCGGCTTGACCCGAGCGCAACATGCACTCTGGCTGGCTTGCGGGCCGTTGTATGAAAGCGCGCGGACGCCGTTGCAACCGATGCTCGCGGATCTGGCCGCACTGTCGCGTACCGAACCCGAGGCAATCCGCATCGATGCATCGCCCCTGGCGACGGACGCATTGACCCCGTTGCCAGCACTGCGTGTTGCCGAAACGCCACACGCACGCCAGGTGACGCGCGCGTTGCCGCGCGACTGGTGGGTCCACAGTTTCTCGCAATGGCACGGTGCAATGCCGCGTTTGGAAGTGGTGCGCGCGCGCGGCAATGCCCCGCTCATGGTGAACCCGACGAGCCACGACGGGGCCGCCGACGAACCGGAACCGCTCGCCCTCACGCCGCAGCAATTGCGTTTTTCCGGCACACGGTTCGGCAACGCCTTGCATGCCGCACTGGAACATGTCGATTTCGCCGCGTGGCACGGACACGCCGTGCCGCCGGACGGACGCGACACGCTGGTCGCTGCGTTGCGCGAACAGGGCTACCCCGACAGCGAACTTGACGATGGCGTCGCGCTGCTGACGCGACTGATCGACAACACGCTCAACGTGCGCCTTCCCGAGGGTGTGCGCCTGAGTGAACTGCCGACAACGTCACGGCGCGCCGAACTCGAATTCCATTTCACTCTCGGCATCGCACAGGCCGACGACGTGCTGGCACTGCTGCATGCCCACGGCATTTCACCGCGTCGCGAAAGCTTCGGCCTGCGCCGCCGGCTCGAAGGCCTGATGACCGGCCTGATCGATCTGGTCTACCAGCATGATGGCCGCTGGTACGTGCTCGATTACAAGTCCAACCAGCTGCCCGCGTATGACGAGCCGGCGCTGAGCGAGGCGATGCAGCACAGCGAATACTTGTTGCAGGCGCTGATCTACACGCTGGCGCTGCATCGCTGGCTGCGTTTTCGTCTTGGCGACAGGTACGACTACGCGCGCGATTTCGGCGGCATCCGCTACCTGTTCTGCCGCGGCCTCGATGCCGATGGCAATGGTGGCGAAGGCATCCATGCGCAATGCTTCGATCTGGAACTGGTTGGCGCGCTCGATCGCCTGTTCGCAGGGGATGCGCCATGAGTGCCGATGCCATCGCCATGCGCGCCCTGCAACGCCTCGCCGCAGTCGGCGCGTTGCGCCATGTCGACGCCGAATTCGCCGGACTGCTGCAAACGCGCCTGACGGCATCGACCGAAGTCGCCTTGGCCGGCGCACTGGCGATGCGCGCGATCGCGCTTGGCCACAGCGGTTTCGCATTGACGCAGGCAAATGCGCTGCTGGACGAACTCGATGTCCAAGTCACGTTGCCGGCCGTCGAGGACTGGTCGCGCGCCTTGCACACAAGCGATTGCGTCGCCGCACATGCCGATGCATCTTCGACTTCGCCGCTGGTGTTCGAGCACGGCCGCGTCGCGCTGCGCCGTTACGCGCGTTACGAACAAGACCTCGCCACGCGCCTGCTCGAACGCGCCACCGCACCAGCATCCACCTTCGATCCGGCGTGGTTGTCGACACGTCTGCACGCGCTGTTCGACGGCGCTGCCTCCGATAGCGACGCGCAGGCACGCGCGACCGGAACCGCGTTGCGCAGCACATTGACCGTGATCACCGGTGGTCCCGGCACCGGCAAGACCACTACGGTCGCCCGCATCCTTGCCTTGCTGCACGAAACGGCGACGCGCGATGGATTGCCGCCACCGCGGATTGCACTGGCCGCGCCCACCGGGCGCGCGGCGGCGCGGATGGGCGAAGCGATCGATGCGACGCTGGCGCGCGATGTCGAGGCGGGTCGCGTCGATGCGCACATCGCCTCGGCGATCACGCGCGATGCGCAAACGCTGCATCGTCTGCTCGGCTGGCAACCCGGCCGTGTCACGTTCCGCCACGATGCAACGCAGCTGCTGCCGTTCGACGTGGTGGTGGTCGATGAAGCCTCGATGGTCGATTTGCCGTTGATGAGCAAACTGGTCGCCGCGGTGCCGCCGAATGCAAGACTCATCCTGATCGGCGATCCCGACCAACTGCCCGCGGTCGAAGCCGGCGACGTGCTCGGTGCACTGTGCGATGCCGCAACGTCGGGCACCGCGCTCGGCGCGCAACGCGTGCACCTGACCCGCGGCTATCGACAGGCGGGCAGCAGCGCATTGGCAGCACTGGCGACCGCGCTGCAGGCCGGCGATGGCGATGCGGCC
>JAYTAY010000354.1:0-3191 GCA_043737255.1 Luteimonas sp. | reverse complement strand
ATCAGCGTCGGGGCTGAGGCCCCTCCCACAAATGCAGACCACTTCATCGCGGTAGTGCCATTACTGCAATCAAGACAACGTCGCCTGCGCACCATCTGCCGGATACCGCAACACGTCATCCACAATCCGCGCCGCCGGATTCAACGGATGCGGTTCGTGGCGACCGAGTGTCATCAGATGCAGCACCTGCCAGCCGCGCGCGATGAAATCATCAGCGATCAAACGCCGATGGCAACGCCACCACACGGCTTCTGCACACATCACCGCGGTGCGTTGCGCTTGGGCGAGTTGCATCAATTGCATGCGTGCGAGGACGAATTGGGGTGTCGCCATGTAGTCGGCATAGCCACGGAATGCCGCGACGCGCCATGCGGTGTTGGGCGAATCCGCATCGGCCGTGCGTCGTCCGCCGAATTCAGGCATCGCGACGTATTCGATGCCTGCGTCGCGCAAGGCCGGCGCCATCACGAGTGGTGAAAACTGTGGATTGCGCCGCGAGCCGGCGAAGCGGCGCACGTCGACCAACGCTTCGATCTGCGCCTCCTGCAGCAAGGTTACGAACGCCTCCCACGGGCGTGTGGAATGGCCGATCGTCCACAAGGGGTTTGGCTGCGGTGGGCCTTCGTGCGTCGTCATCACGTCATGCTGCCGCGTCGTCGGTGAAGCGGTGTTGACGCCGGGGCCGCTACGCTGCGCCCTTGTCTGGAGTCCGCCATGACCGAACCCGCCACGGGCCTTGCCCGCACCGCGCAGATCCTGCGCTTCCTGTTGAGGTACCGCAGCGCCGGTGTATTCACCGGGTTCGATCTCGACGCCGCCACACTCGATCCCGCCGACGTGGACGACACCGAGGGCAAGCCCGAGCAATTCGTCGCTGATCTCGAAGCGCTCGGCCCGACCTTCGTCAAGATCGGCCAGGCGCTGTCGACCCGGCCGGACATGGTGCCGGCGCAATATCTGGTCGCGCTGGAACGCATGCAGGACGATGTCGCGCCGCTGCCGTTTGAAGTGATCCGGCAAGTGGTCGAGGACGAACTCGGTGTGCGTCCGAACAAGATTTTCGACACCTTCGAGGAGACCCCGCTCGGCTGCGCGTCACTGGCGCAGGTACATCGCGCCACCCTGCGCGACGGCCGCGTGGTGGCGGTCAAGGTGCAGCGGCCCGGCATCACCGAAACCATTCGCAATGACCTCGACGCGCTTGCCGGATTGGCGCAGAAGGTCGACAGCTACACCGACATGGGCCGCCGCATCCGTTTCGCCGATTGGGTACACGAATTCCGCAAGACACTACTGGCAGAACTCGACTACCGGGTCGAGGCAGAGAATCTCGATCGCTTCAACGAACACTTCGCCGAATATCCGGAACTGTTCGTGCCGACGCCGCTGTGGGACCTGACGCGGCAGCGCGTGCTGACCATGGAACTGGTCGATGGCACCAAAGCCACCAACCTGTCGGCCCTGCGCCGCACGGAGCAGAAACTTGGACATCTGGCCACGGCGCTGATGCGCGGTTATCTGGACCAGGTGTTCGTGCACGGCGAGATCCACGCCGATCCGCATCCGGGCAACCTGCTGGTCACCAATGACGGACGACTCGCCCTGCTCGACCTGGGCATGGTCGCGCACGTGCCGCCAAAGCAGCGGGAGCGACTGCTGAAATTGCTGTTCGCCGCGGTCGACGGACGCGGCGAAGAAGTCGCCAACGAAGCGATCGGGATGGGCACGCGGCTGGAGGATTTCGACGAGGAGCGTTTCGTCCGAGAAGTCGGGCAGATGGTCGCGCGCTATGCCGCGCGTTCCGGTGCGCAATCGCTGGGCGAAGGCCGGTTGATGCTGGACCTGGTGCGCCACGCCACCGCCTGCGGCCTGCGCACCCCGCCGGAACTGAGCCTGCTCGGCAAGACCTTGCTCAACCTCGAAGGCGTGTGCGCGGCGCTCGATCCCGAACTCGACGTCAAGCAAGTGGTCGAGGACCACCTCGAACATGTGATGCGTCAGCGCCTACGCAAATCATTCTCGCCGGCCAACATCGCCAGCGAGCTGATGGAAATGCAGGTGCTGATGCGTGAAGCGCCGCGCAAGTTGACCGAGAGCCTGTCGCTGCTGGCTGAAAACCGCCTGCAGATG
The DNA here is from genome assembly GCA_043737255.1 of Luteimonas sp. GTDB lineage: Bacteria > Pseudomonadota > Gammaproteobacteria > Xanthomonadales > Xanthomonadaceae > JALYOU01. The sequence goes on along the minus strand of JAYTAY010000354.1, from coordinate 1,061 downwards.
CGGATGACGGGTCTGGAGGAATCGCGCCTGATGGAGCGTTTGCAGAAGATCGCCAACCGCATCACCGCCGGCGTGATTACTGCTGCGTTGATCCTGGCGTCTGCGATGATGATGGATATAGACAACAGCAACCGATTGTTGGGTAATCCGGCTGCGCTGGTCCTGTCCCTCATCGCGGCTGCGCTGGGCATCGCACTGGTACTCAGTGCCTTGTTCAGCGATCGCAAGGAAAAACCTCACGAGGAACGTGGGCCCCGTTGAAAACACCGTCTGAAAAAGAGGAATGAAAATGCGTCTGCTGTCATGGTCGTGGCTTTTGTTGTCGCTGGGCATGTTGCCTGGATGTTTCCCCCAAGGTGATCCATCCAGACCGATCCCGACGACATTCGTCGCAGCGCCGCAAAAAGCGCAGCGTCTGGTAGTGGTGCTTCCCGGTCGTGGCGACGATGTAGACGGCCTTGCGCGCAGCGGCATCGCCCAGGCCGTGCAATCGGCGTGGCCCGATGCCGATGTCATCCTCACCGGCCTCGCACTTGGCTACTACATGCAAGGCCAGGCGGAACGGCGATTGCACGATGAAGTCATCGCGCCTGCGCGCGAGCGTGGTTACACGCAAGTCTGGCTGGCGGGCGCATCACTGGGCGGCATGGGCGCGCTGATGTACGACCGCGCGCATCCGAACGACGTGGACGGCATCGTGCTGCTGGCGCCGTATCTTGGCGAGAAACCGTTGTTGCAGGAGATTGCAGCGGCCGGTGGAATCAATCAGTGGAAACCGCGCCCTGCTCCAGCCGCCGTGAATGCCGACAACTTCCAGTACGAGTTGTGGCGTCATCTGCAAACGTGGTCGCGCAATCCCGACAAGGCGAAGAACGTCTGGCTCGCCTACGGCAATCGCGATCGTTTGCGCGAAGCGATGCCGTTGCTCACCCCATTGCTGCGCCCGGAGCAGGTGCTGGTCCGGCAAGGTGGGCACGCATGGTCGGTGTGGTCGCCTGCGACTAAAGACATCTTGATGCGTGCGGAGACGGCGAAAAAAACAGCTCGTTGAATCCGGGCAG
>JAYTAY010000353.1:0-3192 GCA_043737255.1 Luteimonas sp. | reverse complement strand
CGCCCGCGTGCATCATTTCCACAGCACAACAGGCCAAGCCGAAGGTCATCGGCCACATCGAGCCGGTGCGCGCCCAGTTCCACAACACGTCCATGCTGGTGGTGACGAAGCCCTGCTGCAGCAGCGGGTTGTCGCCTTCGGGGCGCAGAATGTCGTCGAGCCGCCCTTCCGGCAGCGGGTTGTGCATCAGGCCCGACACGGTCTGGATCACTCCCACTCCAGTGCTCCCTTCTTCCAGACGTAGATGAAGCCAATCAGCAGCAATGCCAGGAACACGCCCATCTCGATCAGGCCGAACACACCCAGTTCACGGAATACAAGCGCCCACGGAAACACGAAGGCAATTTCCAAGTCGAACACGATGAACAGGATGGCGATCAGGTAGTAGCGCACGTCGAATTTCATGCGCGCGTCTTCGAACGGGGCAAAGCCGCATTCGTAGGGAGACAGTTTTTCGGCGGTCGGTCGCTTTGGACCCAGCAGGTTGCCGATGACGATCAGCGCAACGCCGATGCCGAGGGCAACGAGCAGAAACAGCAGGGGGGGTAGATATTCGGCCAGCACGGGGAGCTTGGAATCCTAGCTGTTGAGTGGAAGGTCCGGCCATGGATGGCCGGGCTCCAACACACGGATGTGCGAGCGTAACGTTCATCCGTGAGCAAAACCTGCACATCCATACACAGAATTTTCACAATGGTGCCCAAGAGGGGACTCGAACCCCTACGACCTAAATCGCTACCACCTCAAGGTAGTGCGTCTACCAATTCCGCCACCTGGGCAAACAGATTCCGCGCACTGTTTTGCGCGGGAAAAGATTGTAAACGCTATCAACCGCCCTGCGGCGGTGTCGGCTGCGGTTGCGTCGCGTCCGCAGGCGACTGCACCGGCGCAGGCAGCGTCGTTGACGGTGCTTGCGGAACTGTTGACCCGGGTGCCGGCGCGGGTGTCGTGGCCGCGGGTGCAGTTGGAATCGTGGGGTTGGCAACCGAAGCCGGCGCGGCGGGCATTTGCGCCATCACACCCAGATCCTGCTGCGCGGGCGTGGTCGTTGTGCTGCCCTTGGTGTGGTACCACGCCATGAACAGGCTGATCACGAAGAACAGGATTCCCAAATACTTGGTGCTCTTGGTCAAGAAGTTCGACGCGCCGCGTGAACCGAAGACGGTAGCCGATGCACCGCCGCCGAAACCGGAACCGGCTTGGGCACCGGCGCCGCGCTGCATCAGGATCAGCGCGATCATCGCCAGCGCAAGCAGCACGTAAGTCACATTGAGGGTCAACAGAAGCATCAGGGACTCTGGAATTCGTTAGGCCGCCGCAGCGACGATGTCGAGGAAATCCCGTGCCACCAACGAAGCCCCGCCCACCAGTCCACCATCGACATCGGTTTGCGAGAACAGCGCGACGGCGTTGTCGGGCTTGACGCTGCCGCCATACAGGATCGGCAGCGAGCCGGCGATTTTAGCATCGCGCGCTGCCACTTCGCCACGAATGAAGGCATGGACCGCCTGGGCCTGCTCGGGCGAGGCGGTCTTGCCGGTGCCGATCGCCCAGACCGGTTCATACGCCACCAGCGCCCCGTCCAGCGCCTGTGGACCGCCGATTGCGAAGATCGGGCCCAGTTGCTGCTCGATCCGCCATTCGGTCTGCCCGGCCCCGCGCTCGTGCAAGGTTTCGCCGACGCAAAGGATCGGGATCAATCCGGCCTTTTTCGCGGCGAAGAACTTGGCGGCGACGATCTCGCTGGTTTCGCCATGATGTTGGCGGCGCTCGGAGTGCCCGACCAGGCCATACACACAGCCAATGTCGTTCAGCATCCCCGCCGAAACTTCCCCGGTGAAGGCGCCCTTTTCGTTAGTGCTCACATTTTGTGCGCCAAAAACGAGGCCGCGTGACGCGTAGTTTTCGATCAGTTCGCTCAGATACGGCATCGGCGGCAGGATGACTCGTTCCACGCCGGCCGGGGCAGCGACCGCCGCCAGCTCATCCAGCAGCGCGCGGGCGAACGCGCGATCGCCATGTAATTTCCAGTTTCCGGCCACGATCTTCCGCCGCATCGATCCGCTCCACAGTATTCAGGTCACAGGATAGCGGCTCAGGGACGAACGCGGTATGCGCTCATTTTGCAACGGCAGCGGCGATTGCTGCCACACCACGCATCAATTTCCAACGCAGGATGTCGATAACTACTCCGTTGCTGCTCGGCTAAACTTGTGACATGCCCGAACCAAACGTCAAATACCAATTTGAGGTGGACCTCAACAACCAAAACAATGGGCATAGCCTGTTGCATGCCTTGGTAGTTGCAGGCGGCAAGCCGACAATGGATATCCTGGAGGTCGGCTGCTCCAGCGGCTATGTGGGCGCGACATTCATCGCCAAGGGCCATCGCGTCACCGGCGTCGAACTGGATCCCGATGCCGCCAGCGCCGCGCGTGCTGTCCTCGACGAAGTGCATTGCGGCGATGTCGACGCATTCTTCGATGCCAATCCTCTACGCCGCTTCGACGCCATCCTGCTCGGTGACGTGCTGGAACATCTTGCCGATCCGCTTGCAACACTGCTCCGCTGCGTTACCCATCTCGCTACGACCGGGATGGTCGCGATCTCCCTGCCCTGCGTCGCCCATGGCAGCATCCGGGCAATGCTCCTGGACGGGCGTTGGGATTACGCGAACTACGGCCTGCTCGATCGTACACATTTACGATTTTTCTCCCGCGAAGGCATGACTGAATTGCTGTCTGGCGCCGGTCTGGAAATCGAGCAGTTGTACGCCGTCACCATGCCGATCGACGCTGCTGCCCACGAATATGGGATGACCTTGCGGCAGGAGTCGATCGCCGCCGTGGAGGCACTCGCCAGCGATGACGACCTGCATACATTTCAGTTCGTGTTGCGCGCGAGGCCGCCACGATCCGTTATTACTCATGATGACTTGTTGTCCCGTAACCTCGGGCAGCCGTTGCAGCGGACCGGACCGCAGCCGTCTATACCGGGGCGTCGATCCACGCTGCAAAGCATCCGACTGCGCGTGTTCAGGACATTGTTGCGTGGGATCACCGCACGCAGGTTCCGCAAGTAAAACCACCAAGTCAGTACGCCCCCGCCTGCCCTACTTCAGCTTGATCTCGCGCAAGCGCTCTTCCAGATAGCCCTGCGCAGTGATCGGCTCTGGATAGCGGCTTGGATTAT
>JAYTAY010000352.1:0-3201 GCA_043737255.1 Luteimonas sp. | reverse complement strand
CCTGCACCTGCGGGGCGCTACAACGCACGCGAGATCAACCTCCTGCCCCCAGCAGTTCAGCGGTATTTCCGAGCAGTGTTGAAGGACGGACAGCCCCTTATTGCCACAGCAACGTTGGAGCTCGCTGGCACCATCAACATGTCGAACACCGGCGAGAACTGGAAACCGTTCACGTCGTGGCAGCGTGCAGTCGTCCACCGCCCAGGCTTTCTGTGGAACGGTCGAGTGGCGATGCTGCCCGGATTTGCAGCGTATGTTCACGACAGCTATATCGCAGGCGAGGGCACGCTGCATGCGGAGATGCTGGGACTGTTTACCGTGGCCGAGGTGCAGGGCGGCGGCGAGATCGCGCGTGGTGAACTCATGCGCTACTTCGCTGAGACAGCGTGGTATCCGACCGCGCTGCTGCCCAGCGAGGGCGTGCGCTGGACGGCGGTGGACGATCGTTCGGCCAAAGCCACACTGGTGGACGGCTCGATCAGCTCGACCCTGCTGTTCCGCTTCGACGACGCTGGGCTGATTGCGTCAGTACATGCCGACGAGCGCGGCTCTGGGGTGGGCAAAGGCATGGTCATGCTCCCCTGGGATTGCAGCGTCTCGAACTACCAGCTACGCCACGGCATGATGGTGCCGACCCGCGGCGAAGCCCTCAAAGGAGGCAAGCCCTACTTCGTGGGTGACCTGACTTCATTGGTCTACGAATTCGCGCCGTGAATTCCGCGTGAAAACACAGACGCGCCGTACCGTTACGGTTGCTTTGATCCTGGCATTGATCGGTGCGGGATTGATGGTTTCCTCGCGGTTCGAAAGCGACCTGCGGCGCGCCCTCGCCCACGCCGCCCAAGGCAGCGTGCTGCTGGCCACACGCTGCGGCCTAATCGAATATCAGGAGCGTGGCACGGGCGTAGCGTTGTTGGCCGTGCACGGCAGCGGTGGCGGTCACGACCAGGGAATGGCGTTCGCCTTTGGGTTGGCCTCAGAGGGCATTCGCGTCATCGCCATGTCCCGTTTTGGCTACCTGCGCACACCCATGCCGGGCGATGCGTCGGCAGCGGCGCAGGCAGACGCTCATGTTTGCCTGCTTGACGCGTTGGGTATCCCGAAGGCCGCGATCATGGGCGGCTCGGCAGGCGCGCCGTCGGCGCTACAGATGGCTATCCGCCACCCGGATCGCGTCAGCGCGCTGGTGCTGTTGGTACCGTTGACCTACAAGCCCCAAACGCAGGCTGATTCCGCGCCGCAGTCGCCGCCATGGGTCGAGGCCGCAGTGATGCAGGTGATTGGATCGGACTTCCTGTTCTGGGTCGCGCTGCACGTCGCGCGCGACCAAGTAATCAATTGGGTGCTCGCGACACCGCCCGAACTTCTGCTGCACGCCAGTCCACAAGAACGTGCGCGAATCGATGCCATGGTCAACAACATCCTGCCGGTGTCCCTGCGCGCGGAGGGATTACGCAGCGATACGGCCGCTGGCAAGCACCTGTCGCCATCCCCGTTGGCGTCAATACATGCGCCGACGCTGATCATCAGCGCGCGCGACGATCGCTACGGCACTTATGCCAGCGGGAGTTACACGGCCAGCCAGATTCCTGGCGCAACGTTCATCGGTTTCGACGAAGGCGGACACACGTGGGTCGGTCATAACGATGAAGTGCTTGCGGCTATCGTTGGCTTACTCGTTACGGAGGCACGACCGTTGTTGCGATGAGAGTGGATTTCTCCGTCCGCGACAGCAGTTGATCGGTCAGTCGGACTTTTAGATCTTTCGCGGGGGTCATGGCGTCAACGCGATCTTGAGCACACCGTCCCGCTGGTGGCTGAACAGGTCATAGGCCTCCACGATGTCATCGAGCTTAAAGCGGTGGGTGACCATCGCACCCAAGTCCACGCGGCCAGCCTCGATGACCGACATGAGCCGCCGCATACGTTCCTTGCCGCCGGGGCACAGCGTTGTGATGATGCGGTGGTCGCCCAGACCGGCGGCGAAAGCGCCGAGAGGAATCGTCAGGTCAGTGGAATACACACCCAGGCTCGACAACGTGCCGCCGGGGCGCAGCACGCGAAGCGCGGCCTCGAAGGTTGCCTGCGTGCCCAGCGCCTCGATGGCGACATCGACGCCGCGGCCGCCGGTCAGGCGAAGGATCTCCTCGACCGGGTCGATCTTGCTACTGTCGACCATATGGTCAGCGCCCATCCTGCCCGACATCGCCAGACGGTCAGGCAGCCTGTCTACACCAATGACCACGCTGGCACCGCTTAGCTTGGCACCCGCGGTAGCGCAGAGGCCGATTGGACCCTGTGCGAACACAGCCACGACGTCTCCGATGCGAATGCCGGCACTCTCGGCACCGCTAAAACCGGTGGACATGATGTCCGGGCACATCAACACCTGTTCGTCGCTCAGGCCGTCGGGTACGGGGGCGAGGTTAGCCATTGCGTCGGGCACCAGCACGTATTCGGCCTGACAACCGTCGATCGTATTGCCAAACTTCCAGCCACCCATCGACTTGAATCCGTGTGCCGTGCCCGCGCCGTCCTGCGAACCCTGGCCGCACAGGCAGGCGTTGCTCCAGCCGCTGGGCGTGATGGCACCCGCGATGACGCGTTGGCCTTCGCGATAACCGGTAACCGAAGAACCGAGCTTCTCGATCAGGCCCACCGGCTCGTGGCCGATGGTGAGCCCCTTGGCGACCGGGTACTCGCCTTTAAGAATGTGCACATCGGTGCCACAGATCGTGGTGGTCGTTACACGCATCAAAGCGTCAAGCGGGCCGACCGGCGGGATCGGTTTGTCGTCGATCTCGACGCGTCCAGGTTCCACGAATACGGCGGCTTTCATCTTGGTCATACGGTTCTCCAGTTGATCGACATTCGACCGGAGGTGTTCTCCGGGTTCGTCGGGTTGGTCAAGACTACGGGACTAAGGGGCGCACAGCGATCAACGGTCGGTGCACTCGCCATGAATTTCATTTGCGATGGCCCGCAGCACGTTTTACTCATGCCGCAACGCCTCAATCGGGTCCATCCTCGCCGCACGTCGCGCTGGAAAGTAGCCGAACACCACTCCCGGTCACGCTGACCAGCATGATGTTCATGACGCCGTGATGAAGCTCGGCAGCGATTTGACAACGTCCTTGGTTGCCCCGGGCAAGACGAGTTTTCCGTTTTCGTTTTGGGTTTGCCACACCGGGATGGCGACAT
>JAYTAY010000351.1:0-3209 GCA_043737255.1 Luteimonas sp. | reverse complement strand
GTTTTTCAAAGCGCTGTCGGTAGAAACGTTCGGGCCGGGACTGGAAATCGTGTTCGTCGCCTTCGGCCTCATCCTCGCGGGTGAACGTTTCGAGGAAGGTGACGCCACCACACAGTTCCGCCAATCCGGGCAAACCTCGATCCAGTTCACGGGTCGGCAGGTAATGCAGCACGTCGCTGCAGACCAGAAGGTCGGCGGGTCCACACGGACGCAGCTGTGCGAAGTCGCCGAAACGGGCGAAATGGATGTTGCGGGTGCGGCTAAAGCGCGTGATCGCGTATTGACTGCTGTCGAAGCCGAGGTATTGCGCCTTCGGCCGCAGCTTCAACAGCGGTGCGCGCCAGACGCCTTCGCCGCAGCCGATGTCGAGGACGGTCCTGATCGGTCGTTGCAGGTGGTATTCGGCGGTGGCGACGGCAAGGGCGACCTTGCGCGCGAGGCGTTGCTTGTCGCCGATGCCGCGCTCGCGATACCAGTTGTCGAAATAGGCCTTGTCGTAGTGTTTGGTCATGTCGTCAAGATACCGCGTCTGTAGGAGCGCTCCATGGGCGCGATGAGGCTTTACCGGTAAGACCCATCGCGCCCATGGAGCGCTCGTACAATGGCGAGCGTGCGATCCTGTTGACTAGCGGAACGGAGCAAATCGATGGCCTATCTATGGACAAAAACCGCACATCTGGTCTTCGTGATGGCCTGGATGGCGGGCGCGTTCTACCTGCCGCGCATCCTGATCAATATCGCGGAGGTGGGCGACGAACCTGCGGTCCGCGCACGGCTGGTGTTGATGGGCAAGCGGCTGTACCGCTTCGGCCACGTGATGTTTGGATTCGCAGTCGGATTTGGTCTCACGTTGTGGCTGCATTTCGGCATAAGCGGGGGATGGCTGCATGCGAAGTTGCTGCTGATCGCGTTGCTGTTGGTGCACTTCATCGTTGCGGGACGCTGGCTGAAAGGCGTCGAGGCCGGGCGCGCGCTGCCATCGTCGAAGACGTTGCGCTGGTTCAACGAGATTCCGGTATTCGCCCTGGTCGCGATTGTGTATCTGGTGTTGGCGAAGCCGTTCTGACGATCGATCGTCTTCTTTCGTAGGAGCGCACCCGGGCGCGATAGTGCATTACCGGGAAAGCCTCATCGCGCCCAGGTGCGCTCCTACAAGGGCAGTGTCAGGCGTCGCTGCCTCCTTCGCCATCACTGCATGAACCAGCCGTGGCTGACCACGATGCTTTGGCCGGTCAGCGCATTGGTCTCGAAGGCCGCAAGCGTCAACGCAACATTGGCGACATCGTCGACTGTGGTGAATTCGCCATCGACGGTGTCCTTCAGCATCACGTTCTTCACCACGTCGTCTTCGCTGATGCCCAATTCCTTCGCCTGCTCCGGAATCTGTTTTTCCACCAGCGGCGTGCGCACGAAACCGGGGCAGATCACGTTGGCGCGGATGCCGTATTCGCCGCCTTCCCTGGCCACCACGCGGCACAGTCCCAGCAGGCCGTGCTTGGCGGTCACGTAAGGCGCTTTCAGTTTCGACGCCAGGTGCGAATGCACCGATCCCATGTAGATGATTGCGCCGCCGGCCTTGCGTTTCTGCATGTCGCGCATGCATTCGCGGGTTGTCAGAAAAGCGCCGTCGAGATGGATCGCGAGCATCTTCCTCCAGTCGGCGAGACTGAAGTCGGTGATCCGGTTGACGATCTGGATGCCGGCGTTCGACACCAGCACGTCCACTTGTCCGTAGTGCGCGATGGTTTTCGCAATCCCGTCGACCACTTGCGCTTCGACAGTCACATCCATCGCCACTGCCAGCGCATCGCCGCCCGCATCGCGAATCGCCTGCGCAACCGCTTCGGCCGCATCCAGCTTGAGATCGGCGATCACCACCTTGCCGCCGTGTGCCGCGTACACCTCGGCGATACGTTTGCCGATGCCGCTGGCTGCGCCAGTCACCACGCAGATCTTGCCGTCGAGTCGATTCATGCTTGCTCCGTTGTGTCGATCCAGATCATCCCCAGCATAGGGCGTGTTGTTCATGCTGTTTCATCGAGCGCGACGCGCTGCATCCATGAAACAGGTTTGCAGCACACAATTTCTCACGCGGTTTCGGCGTGGCCTGCACCATGAAGTGGAAAATGGCGTTCTGCTCCACGCTGCCGCGCACCGCGTCTTCGCCCGGCCCGCCCTTGCGTTGTCCGTCGAGGATGCGCGCCGCGGCAACCGTGGCCAGGCGCATGCTGTCGCCGACGAACAGGATCAAGTTCTGCCTTGCGCATCGCACCACGCGACGCGGCCTGCGCGGCGCCATCACGGAACCACCACGCGGCGGTTTCGCCGTCGGGCTGACGGATGACGGATGACGGGGTCATCGATGCGGCCAATGGTTGTCGGCCCATCGTTGCGTGGCGTGGTCGTGCATGCGGTCTGGGTGATCAGGCGGCCAAGCACAAGGGCAACGCGCATTCGTGAGGTTCGCAGAGTCGGTGAAGTCTCATTATTGCCCATGCCTTTTGTAGGAGCGCACCTGGGCGCGATGAGGCCTTACCGGGAACGCTCCATCGTGCCCAGGTGCGCTCTTACAGGGAAGGTCTGGGGTATCGTCGGCACTGGCCCAGGTTGCAGGATCGTCCGATGTTCAAGTGGTGGTTCCGTATTCCGTTCTGGCAGCGCGTGCTGGCCGGCTTTGTACTTGGCGCGCTCGCGGGCTGGTTGTTCGGCGCGGACGCGCAGACGTGGTTCGAGCCGCTGGGCGATGTTTACGTCAACCTGATCAAGATGATCGCAATCCCGCTGGTGTTCTTTGCGGTGATCAGCGCGGTCGGCTCCCTGCACGGGCAAAAATCCATCGCCGCACTTGGTGGCCGCACCTTCGCGTGGTTCGCGGTCACCGCGGTGCTGGCGGTGTGCGTCGGCCTGGTGGTGGGATTGGTCATGCAGCCGGGCGCGGGCGTCAGCGGCCTGCAGATCGCTTCCGATTACAAACCGAAGAACGTACCCGGTCCGCTGGATGTGTTGTTCAACATCGTGCCGCAGAATCCGTTCCGCGCGCTGTCCGCCAGCGCGGCAGGCACGACCGCCGATGGCATGAGCGTGCTGGTGCCGAGTAACAGCACGGTGCTGCAGGTGATCTTTTTTGCGGGGCTGATCGGTTTTGCGTTCGTCAAGCTGGGCGAGAAAACCGCGGGGCTGCGCAAGCTGATGGGTGAGGCCAGCGAGAC
>JAYTAY010000350.1:0-7506 GCA_043737255.1 Luteimonas sp. | reverse complement strand
GGATCGATTCGCCGCCGCCCTCGGGCTGGACGATCGCCAGTTGCAGGCGCGGGGTCAGCAGCACGCTGGTCAGCACGAAGTTGAAGGTTTCCTGTTGCGCCTCGCCCTCGGGCTGCAGCGAGAAGGGTTGTGGACGACGTTCCTCGTAGAACAGCGGCCGGTTGGAGAATTCGGCGTACTGGACGAAAGGGCCGAGGCGCTCGGCCGGGGCCTTCAGCAGGGTCGGCAACCGCTGCGCCAGTGAAGGATCGTCCGGCAGCCGCTCGATAAGGCTGCCAAGACCAAACAACGCCAGCGCCCAGACCAGCATCGCCCAACCGGCCACGGCGCCGAGCAGCCAGGTGCGCGGGCTGGTGGCGTCAGCGTGCACGGGTCGCTCCCGGCACCGGACGCAGGTAGCCGTACAGGTCGAAGCTGACATCCAGCCCGCTCTGTTGCGGACCGCCCTGGCCCGGCAGGTAGAAATTGCGCTGCGCCAGCACGTTGAGGTTGTCGACGAACAAGCGCGGGCTGCCACTTTCCAGCGTATGCAGCACGGCCGACAACTCGGGACTGCCGCAACGCAACCGGACCTGCACGACGATCCGCCGGAAGCGATCCTCGCTGGTCTCGGTCAAGGGCGACTGGTTGCTGATCGCGCAGCTGCGGTTGCCCGGGCTGGCCTCCGCGACGACCGTCTCGAGCCGCTTCACCAGGCCGGCCGTGGCGCTTTCGGCGCTGGCTTCGGTCAGGAAGCCGGGCCGCCGCGCGGTCAGCGCCACCGCGTCGGCCAGGCGGCGTTCGATCTGCGGTTGCTGCTTGAGCTGCATGCGCACCCGCAGGTCGCGCTGCTGCAACGCGTCGATGCGCTGCTGCACGTCGAGCATCGGCGCCGTCCACCATGGATGCACCAGGATCAGGTAGGCCAGCGCCAGCGCGGCCAGCAACAGGCCAAGCGCCAGCCAGCGATCGCGATTAGCGGGGGCGTCGCGCATTCGCGTCCTCGCCGGGGATCGGGACGACGGCCAATTCGGCGGTCAAGGTGAAGCGATCACGGCGTGAGCGCGGGTCCTGCTGCAACGCGCCGGTCAGTGTCGGCGCACGCCACAACTTCGAGCCTTGCAACCGATCCACCAATGACGAGGCTTCGCTGCTGAGCCCGATCAACAACACATTGGTGTCCTCGATCGCCAGCTTCTCCAGATAGGTGCTGTCGGGCAGGCGGCGGCTGAGGTCATCGATGACTTCGGTGGTGGTGGGACGTCCGGCACGGACGCGGTCAAGGAACGCCGCGCCTTCGACCACATCCAGCAATTGCTGGCGTTGCACGGTGACGCGGCGCGCCTGCTCGGTCCGCGCCGTCACTTCGCGTTCGAAGACATCGGCGGCGGCGCGGCGGTTGGACAGCATTTGCCACATGCCGGCGGCCAGCGCGATCACGGCCACGGCCGCCAGGGCCCAGTTCCAGGCGCGCCATGGATCAGCGCCGCGGTTGCGTTGCAGGTTGGGCAGCAGGTTCACGCCGAGCGGGGCGCCACCGTTGTCGGCAAGGTCGGCGCCCACCAGCGTGGCGGCGAGAACGCCAAGTCCAGCAGTCATGGCATCGAGTGCGGTTTTTGGGACGGCGACGAGTTCGACGTCAAGCTGGCCGTCGCTGCGCCGCTCGACGATACGTGCGTCGTAATAGACGGCGTCCGCGGAGAACGGGGTCTGCCGGTCGATCTCGAAGGCCATCACTTCGCGCAGGCGCTCGGCGGCTGCGCCCGGCAAGAGCATGCGGCGACGCAGGCCGGCGGCGCCCGGCAGCAGCACCCAGCGCGGCAGGTCGGCAATCGCCGGTGCGAGCAGTGGCTGCAGGGGATCGTCGATCGCGGCGGTGTCGGATGCCCACGGCACCCGGCCGACATCGCGCAGGCCATCGGCGGTCTGCAAACGCAGCAGCAAGCTATCGCCGTCGTCTGGCGACAACAGGTCCCGCGAGAGCAGCAAACGCTCGTGGACCAAGCCAAATACCGCCCGCCACGACGCCGGCAGCCACGACGACAGCGCCTGCCCCCACCACGCAAGAAAGCCGCCCGCGCCTGGCCGGAGCCGTGCGCCGAAGCGCCCAAGGTTGTCAACGAACGCGGTCATCTCGGCGAAGCGCCTTCCTCCCATCGCAATGGCGTGTACGCCGAGCCCGGCACACCGCTTCCGCCGGCTCTCGCGACCACCCGCAAGACGGCCTCGCGGCCGTTACGGAGCCGCGCGCGGCTGGCAATACTATACGTGCCGCTTGGCGTGCCCACGAGCGCGGTCGCTGCGGGCATCTGCCGGCGGGCCATGGCCTGCGCCGGATCCAGGCCCATCGCGGTCAGCACCTCGGCCGATGCAAAGCCGGCTTCGGGCTGGGCGCTGCCGCTGTAGACGGTGAGATGCGGCGCGACTTTTTCATACAGTTCGGGAGTCATGCCGAGCACCTGCTCGACTTCAGCCACGGTGTCGAACGGTGCGTCCTTGGCGCCGTACGGACGCTCCGCCGAAGCATATTCGGGATCTTCGGCGCCGCCCTGCGCCTGCGTCAGAGGATCGGGGTCGCGCCAGTCGAGAATCGCCGAAGCCAACCCGGCCGCCACGCCCTGCTCGACGCCCACGGCCTGCAACAGGCCCGTCAACAAGGGTGCCTCGGCGGCGTTGAGGTCGATCTTGGCGGCTTCGTCGATGAGCCGGACTTCAACCTCGGCCTCGTCGAAATCCCAGCGGTAGGGCCGCCCGTCCGGCAGCCACTGCCGCTCCGGTTCCGGCGCGCCGACGCGGGTCATCGCGTATTCGAGCCCGGCCCGCGCCGCCTGTTCTGCTGCAAGGCCGCGCACCAGCACGCGGCCTTGCAGGTTTTCCATGTGCGAGGTCAACGCGAAGGCGCCGACCAATGCCGTCAGCAATGCAATCAGCCACATCACCAGCAGCAGGGCCGCGCCGCGTGCATGGATACGCATCAAGCCACGTCTCATTTCTGCCGGCCTATGGTGCCAGTACCCGCATAGCTGCCTGCCTGCGGCAACGCGATGACCAGCTCCGGCCACGGCCCGCCTTCGCTGCTGTGGATGGCGATGGCGACCTGCAGCGGCAGTGCGTCGACGCTCTCCCAGGTATCCAGCCATTCGCCCAGACGGCCCTTGTCGTCGAGGCCGCGATAGCGGAAACGCAGCTGGTCGACGCCTTCCACCAAGGGCTCTGGCGGGCGTGGTTCGCGCTCCTCGATGGTCACGCCGCCCTGCACGATGGAGAACGACACGGCGAGCGTTGGCGCATCGCTGTCGCCAATGCGGGCGGCGTCGATCAACGCGATGTCGTGCAGGTGCGGCCCGCCCCGGCCGAGGTAGTCGGGCAAATCGGCGACGAAACGCATGCGATCGGCCGAGCCGATGAAGCGTGATTGCGTGCCGGTGCCCGGATCCGTCGCGAAGCCCACCGGCAACGCCGAGCCGATGCGGCGACGCAGGAACGAGGACACCGCGCGCATGCGCTCGCTGCGCTGCGCCATCACCTCGCCGCGGGTGGCGGTGGCCGACGCCGCGCGCAGCGTGGTCATCGCCAGCGCCAATCCGCCCGCCAGCAACACGGTGGCCAGCAACACTTCGACCAGTGTGAATCCGCGCTGCGCAGACAGTACCGTTGTGGAGCTGCGGGAGCCGCGCTGTGTAGACAGTACCGTTGTGGAGTTGCGGGAGCCGCGCTGTGTAGACAGCACCGTTACGGAGTTGCTGGAGCCGTCGCCACGGCTTGGACAATTGAATAGCCGCTGACCACCCTCCCCCGCGCGACACAATTCGATCGGACCCGTCACGGCAATGCCACCGGTTGCGTGGCGTCCGGCGTCACCAGGCGCAACGACCTCAGGTCCAGGCGTTCACGCGCTTCGCCGTTGCCCCAGCGCACGGCGAGCACGAGCTCCATCAATTCCGCGGCGCCGGGATCGATGGCAGCTGGCGCGGGATGCGATGGATCGACATACGGCGAAATTTCGAGCGTCCAGCGATAACGGCCGTCCTCGAAGTCGCCTTCGGTGCGGCTCGCCTGAAGCGCTTCACCGACGCCAGTGCGATCGAGCAGCGACTGCGCATGCAGCGCGGCGCGTCCGGCATCCGCCGCCCAGCGCACCTGCTTGGTCGAACCGGTCAGCGTGCCGAGCAGCAAGGTCAGCGCGAATGCCAGCAACGCAAACGCGACGATGACCTCGATCAGCGTGTAGCCGCGCTGCGCGGAAGCGCGCTGCGCGAAAGCCGCCGACCCAAGATGGCTGGCGCCGTCGCCACGGCCGCGCTGCGCGGACGCCGCCGAACTGGGAATGCTGGCGCTGTCGCCACGGCCGGCACTGCAAGGGCGCCAGTGCTGTGCTCGTTCGACTGCGGACGACAAGTTCACCGCTCCACCTCGCCACGCTTGACCGTCACTTCACCGGTCAACCACGCCACGTCGATATTCCACGCAGCGCGTTCGACCTTGAGTTGCACGCGGCCACCGGTGGAGGCGCCATCGGCGAAAAACAGAATCGCGCCCTCGCCCGCACGCGCCTGGATTTCGCGCGCGCCGGTGAAGACGATGCCGAGTTGCTTGGGGATGTCGCCATCGCGGCCGTTCGGCGCCTGCCATGCATGCGCACGCGGATCGATCAGGAACCGTTGCGGTTGTCCGGTGGAAATCGCCTGCGCCCGCGTGTAACGCAGGTTGGCCGCGATCTGCTTGGCGCTGGAACGCAGCCGCATGCTGTCGATCCCACCGGTCAGCACCGCCGTCGCCAGCAGGCTGGCAATGGCGATGATGGCCATGACCAGCAGCATTTCCAGCAGCGAGAAACCGCGCACTGTACTCGTGGGCGAGATGCGGATTTGGGAGCAATCAATCATGGAATTCATCGCCTCCTGTCCGTGCGTGCTTTGGTCGCCCAAGGGACTTCCTTCGGGGCGTATGAGCGGCTTCAGCCGCGAGCGCTGATGGCAATGAGCAAACGAATGAATGATCTGTATCTTGGCCTCACAACGTAGGCTGGGTTGGCTTCATCAACCCAGCGCTATCAAGTTGAGGCACCTCTGCTGGGTTTGTAGAGCTAACCCAGCCTACATTTTGGCGACAGACCGAAACGCCGCATCATCCAGCGATCATTCGTACTTAATATCCGCGTCTACGCTGTCTCCGCCAGTTTCTTTGTCCGAACCCAAACTGATTAGGTCAAATGGACCATCATTGCCTGGCATGCGGTATTCAATCGGATGGTGCCAGGGATCTTTCAATTCGGTAGCTTTTGCATACGGACCTAACCAACCTGAGGCATCGCCGGGAGCGGTAACCAACGCCCCAAGTGTGGACGGCAATTGGCCTGTATCCATTTCGTATTGCTGCACTTTCTGCGCGAGCGTTTCGATCTGTGCTTTTGCCAGATTAACGTTGGCCCGGTCGCCACCACCGAGAATTTGTCTAGCCGCAAACGCAACGATGCCGCCGATCAGCACGGTGACGATGATGATTTCGATCAGGCTGAAACCGGCCTGCGCGGAGCGCAGCGGCGAACGGGTGATCGAGCGGCGATTGGAACGAATCGACTGACGCGGAATCTTCATGTTTCAACCTATCGAATTGGTGAGCCCGTAAATCGGGATGAGCACGGCAAGGATGACGATACCGACGACACCAGCCAACAGGATCGTGACCACAGGCACCAGCGCCGCGAGCATGCGATCCAGCGCCTGGCCGGTTTCCTGGTCGAAGGTGTCGGCGGTTTTCAACAGCATGGTGTCGAGGGCGCCCGACTCCTCACCAACCTGGATCATCTGCAGCGCCAGCCTTGGGAACCGTTTGCCCTTGGCCAGCGCCGTCGACAAGCCGACGCCATTCTTCACATCATCGCTGGCGGCTTCGACATCGGCCGAGAGCGCTCGGTTCCCCAGCACGTTTTTGCCGATGCCCAGGGCGGTCAGCAAGGGCACCCCGTTCTTGAGCAGCGTGCCCAGCGTGCGCATCAATCGTGCGGTCTCCAGCTTGGCAACCAGCGGGCCGGCGAACTTCTGCCGAAGCAGCCATTCATCGAAACGCGTCCTGAACGCCGGATCGCGCAGCTTGCGGTCGAACCACCCTGCAAGCAGCGCCGGAATCACGATCAGCACGATCCACCAGTCGCGCACGAACAATCCCAGCGCCAGCACCAGTTGCGTGAACCATGGCAATTCGGCATCGAGGCTTTCGTACATGGTCGCGAACTGCGGCACCACGAAGCCGAGCAGGAACAGCAGCGACAGACCGACGATCGCCAGCAGGATCGCGGGGTAGATCAATGCATTGATGACGCGGCCCTTCAACGCACTGCTGCGTTCGAGATAATCGGCCAGCCGTTGCAGGGTTTCGTGCAGGGTGCCACCGGCCTCGCCCGCGCGCACCATGTTGATGTAGAGCCGCGAGAACATGCCGTGCTGCCGTTCCAGCGCCGCCGACAACGATGTGCCGCCGCGGACCGCATCGCGCACATCGGTGATGGTGCGTTTGGCGGCCTCGTCTTCCGGCAGTTCCAGCAGGATGGTCAACGCGCGATCCAGTGGTTGTCCCGCGCCGAGCAAGGTCGCCAGTTGCTGCGTGAACTGCACCAGCCGCGCACCCGCGAACGGCTTGGGCTTGAGCAACGCACGCCAAGTCGATTCGCCGCCACCTTCGCTGGCGAGTTTCGCCTCGACCGGAAGATGCCCCTGCTCCTGCAGGCGCAGCACGACTTCGCCGTCGCTCGCGGCTTCCATCTGGCCGTCGAGCATTTCACCGCGGGAGTTAAGGGCTTTGTAGCGGTAGAGGGGCATGCGGGCTCGGGTAACGTTCGGAGAAAGAGAATTGCTTTTGCCGTCATTCCCGCGAAGGCGGGAACCCAGTGACTTGATGCTTCACCCGATAATTTTCGACCACGAGTCGTTCCAACAAGGGTTGCTTTCTTCTATCAACCGGATTTTCCATTCTCTGATTCCATTTCTTGATGCGTTTTTGGCGCGTAATGGCCGCTTCCATCGTGCCATGCAATTCATGCAAAACCAGCCGAGTGACGCCATATTTCTTGGTGCATCCATCCACGACATGTTCGCGATGCTGCCATGTCCTTCCGATCAGGTCGCTGGTGACGCCCGCGTATTCCATTGCGATCACCGGCGAGGATATAGACCGCCAATTGCCTGGCCATGGGCAAAGCGTCAGGTCGCCAGGTTGGCCAGCTACGCTGTTGTAAAGCACTTCCGCCTACGCGGGAATGACAATCCTGAAAATCACGCGTCCTCCGTCACCCGCAACACTTCCTCGATCGTGGTCACGCCCATCAAGGCCTTGCCGATGCCGTCCTCGTACATGGTCTGCATGCCGGCCTGACGGGCCAGTTGTTCGAGCTCACCCATGCCGGCGTGACGCATGACCGCGCGCCGCAATTCATCATTCATCACCAAAAATTCCATGATCGTCGTGCGCCCGAGATAACCAGTCGGCGCAATCGCGGAACCGCGCGGGCGATAGAGGAAGATCTCGCCA
>JAYTAY010000349.1:0-3223 GCA_043737255.1 Luteimonas sp. | reverse complement strand
CTATCCGTGGCTGCACCGCATCCTGGTCGTCGATGTCGCGCGCGATGTGCAGATGCAGCGACTGATGCAACGCGACGCCGTGGATGCCAACCTGGCCGAGCGGATGATCGCGGCACAGGCCACGCGTACCGATCGACTCGCGATTGCCGACGACATCCTCGTCAACGAAAGTTCGCCAGACGCGCTGGATGCACACGTTGCTGCACTGGATGCCCGTTATCGCGCCCTGTCGCTTTTGTAGGAGCGCACCTGGGCGCGATGGGCTTTATACCGGTAAACACAAATGCTGCGTGACCCTGTAGGAGCGCCCCATGGGCGCGATAGCCTCTACCCGTAAAGCCGCATCGCGCCCATGGGGCGCTCCTACAACCGCTGAAAATCTCCGCGGGACAAACTCGGCCACAGACTGCGGATTGCCGCGACGCCTTGCGCGCCGTGGGCGCGGGCTTCGTCGATGTCATGGGGCGTCAGACCGCCGATCGCGTACAGCGGCATGGATGTCTGCTCACGCATCAATGCGAATGCATTCCAGCCGATGCCGACCGCACCGGGATGCGTCGGCGTTGCCTTGAGCGGGCCGACCACCGCGAAGTCGCAGCAGATCGATTCGGCGAGTCGAAGTTGATCGAGATCGTGGCAGGAGGCCGCAACGATCGAATCCGTCGACAGCGGACGCTGCGTGACTTCCCGCAGTTGAGCGGCACGCAGGTGCACGCCGACGCCGAGCGCAGCGGCCAGTGCGATATCGCCATTGATCAGGATATCGACATCGGCGCGGCGACCGATCACCACCGCCCGCTCCACCAGCGCGCGCCAACGCTGCGGGTCCAGGCCATGAGCGCGCAACTGCACGCGCGAAATTCCCGAAGCGATTGCACGCTGCAGCCCTGCCAGCCAATCATCATCATCGGTACCGGGTTCGGGCGTGACCAGGTAACGGTCCGGCTGCAGCAGTGCCGCGACCACCGGCCGGTCCGCGGGCGGCATCGCATAACTGGGAAGCTTTTGCGGCGGCGCCCACGCCAGCGCCTGGCCATCAAGGCCCCTGGCCACGCCGCGCCACGCTGCAATGAGCCGCACGTCCAGGCGCAGGCGCTTGTGCGGATATTGCTGCGGAACCGCGATCAGCGGCGCGCCGACCTCGACATCGATACCGAGTTCCTCGTGCAGTTCACGTATGAGTGCCTGCTCCGGAGTTTCATCCGGTTCGCGTTTGCCGCCGGGGAATTCCCAGAGTCCGGCCAGATCGCGGCCGTCGGTGCGGCGCGCAATCAGGATGCGACCGCGTGCGTCGCGGATGACGCCGGCGACGACTTCTACAAGTTGGGCGTTGTGCATCGGAAATCGGAAAGGCTAATCGCTTTTTGCTGGTCATTCCCGCGAAGGCGGGAACCCAGTAACTTGGCTTTTGATCTTTGTCCGACACCCCAAAGTCGCTGGGTTCCCGGGTTCGCGGGAATGACAACAGAACAGTGGCGATGACAATCACAGCGTGGCCCCGGCCAGTCATTTTCTATCCTCACATACACAAGGGTATTGCCTTTGGGGGCCTCTTGCATTGCAAGCCACTTCTTGCGAAGGGGGAAGGAATCAGATGCTTACGCCAACTGTCCATGGCAGTGCTTGAATTTCTTGCCGCTGCCGCACGGGCATGGATCGTTGCGGCCCGTCTTCGGTTGCCATGACGCTTCGTCACCAAGCATTGCCTGCGCCTGCGCAGCTTCTTCATCCGCGCCGTAACCACCGGTCTCAGGATGCTGGAACTGCATCTGGCCCGCGACTGCGTCGGCTTGCCGCCGTTCCTCGGCCTCCATCGCAGCGACTTCCGCTTCATCGCGGATCCGCACGCGCGCCAGCAGCGTCACCACTTCGCGCTTGACCTTGTCCAGCATCTCGCCGAACAACTCGAACGCTTCCTTCTTGTATTCCTGCTTCGGCTGCTTCTGCGCGTAGCCGCGCAGGTGGATGCCCTGGCGCAGATAATCCATGCGCGCCAGGTGTTCCTTCCAGTTCTGGTCGAGCACGTTGAGCATGATGTGCTTTTCCAGCATGCGCATGGTGTCGCCGCCGACCTGCGCTTCCTTGTCGTTGAAATGCTTCGCGACCGTCTCCTGCACTTGGCGCGCGATTTCCTCGCTGTCGATTTCGCTCTTGTCCGTGACCAGCGTGGTCAACGGCAATTTCAGGCCGTACTCGCTGTCCAGTTCGGCTTCGAGACCCGGCAGGTTCCATTGCTCGTCGATCGAATTCGGCGGCACGAAACGCTCGACCAGGTCGCCGATGACATCGCCGCGGATCCCATTGATGTTGTCCTGCACGCTTTCAGTCTCGAGTATGTCGTCGCGCTGCTGGTAGATCACCTTGCGCTGGTCGTTGTTGACGTCGTCGTAATCGAGCAGGTTCTTGCGAATGTCGAAGTTGTGCGCCTCGACCTTGCGCTGTGCGTTGGCGATCTGCTTGGAGACCAGCGGGCTCTCGATGATGTCGTCTTCCTTCAAACCCATCCGCGCCATCATCCGCTGCACCCAGTCGGCGGCGAAGATGCGCATCAGATTGTCTTCGAGCGACAGATAGAAACGCGACGAACCTGGATCGCCCTGACGGCCGGAACGGCCGCGCAGCTGGTTGTCGATGCGCCGGCTCTCATGGCGCTCGGTGCCGACGATGTGCAGGCCGCCGGAGGCCTTGACTTCGTCGTGGCGGACCTGCCAGCCGGCCTTGAGGCGCTCGCGGGTGGCGGCGTCTACTTCGCCCTGCGCTTCCAGTTCGGCGAGCTCGGCGTCCAGCGAACCGCCCAGCACGATGTCGGTGCCGCGGCCGGCCATGTTGGTGGCGATGGTGACGGCGTGCGGACGCCCGGCCTGGGCGACGATGGTCGCTTCGCGCTCATGCTGCTTGGCGTTGAGCACTTCGTGCGGTACGCCGGCGGTGGTGAGTTCATCGCTCAGCAGTTCCGACACCTCGATCGAGGTGGTGCCGACCAGGACCGGCTGGCCGCGCTCCACGCATTCCTTGATCTCGTTGACCACGGCGCGGTACTTGCCGGCGCGGTTGAGGAACACCAGGTCGGAATGATCCTTGCGCACCATGGTGCGGTGGGTCGGGATCACCACCACTTCGAGGCCGTAGATGCTCTGGAACTCGTAGGCTTCGGTGTCGGCGGTGCCGGTCATGCCGGCCAGCTTGCCGTACATGCGGAACAGGTTCTGGAAGGTGACGCTGG
>JAYTAY010000348.1:0-3232 GCA_043737255.1 Luteimonas sp. | reverse complement strand
GCCGAGGTCGGCGCCGGTGAATGGGGCGAGGATGCTTTGTACGACTGGCTGCGCCGCGCGTGGCCGTATGCGCAACTGGCAGTGCAGGATTCGTAGGTTTGGTTGGCTCCATCAACCCAGCCATTGGGCGTCTTGCGGGTTGATGGAGCCAACCCTGCCTACCCTCGCATCTTCAGGTGCATGAATGCCGGCGGCGCCGCTGTCTCACAACGCGAGACGCAATATTGCTATCCGTGAACCATGAATACGATCGAAAAACTTGCCATCCTGGCCGACGCGGCCAAGTACGACGCCTCATGCGCGTCCAGCGGCGCGACCAAGCGCAATTCGCTTGGTACCGGCGGTATCGGCAGCACCGAGGGTACGGGCATCTGCCACTCCTACACGCCGGACGGGCGATGCGTGTCGCTGTTGAAGATCCTGCTGACAAATTTCTGCGTGTTCGATTGCATGTACTGCGTCAACCGGGTGTCGAGCAACGTGCAGCGTGCGCGTTTTACGCCACAGGAAGTCGTGCAACTCACGCTCGACTTCTACAAGCGCAACTACATTGAGGGCCTGTTTCTCTCGAGCGGCATCATTCGCAACGGCGACTACACGATGGAACAGCTGGTCGAGGTCGCGCGCTGCCTGCGCGAGGACCACAAATTCCGCGGTTACATCCATCTTAAGACGATCCCCGACGCATCGCCCGACCTGATGGCGCGCGCCGGAAAATACGCCGATCGCCTCAGCATCAACGTTGAACTTCCCACTGAAGCCGGCCTGCAACAACTGGCGCCGGAGAAAAGCTTGCCCGGCATCCGCGCAGCGATGGGCAACCTGCGCTGGCAGATCGAGGAAGCAAAGGAAGAGCGCAAGGCTGCTCGCGGCAAGGCGAAACCGCCGCCGTTCGCACCTGCGGGTCAAAGCACGCAGATGATCATCGGCGCCGATGCGAGCGACGACCGCGCGGTGCTCGACAGCAGCGTCAACATGTACAGCAACTACCGGCTGCGGCGCGTCTACTACTCGGCCTTCAGTCCCATCCCCGATGCGTCCGCGCGACTGCCGCTGCAATCACCTCCACTGGCACGCGAGCATCGGTTGTACCAGGCCGACTGGCTGCTGCGGTTCTACGAGTTCGAGGTCGACGAGATCGCGCCACGCGCGGGCGATGGCACGGCGATGCTGGACCTCGACATCGATCCGAAACTGGCGTGGGCGCTGCGCCACCACGAGTATTTCCCGGTCGATCTCAACACCGCGCCAAAGGAACGCCTGTTGCGCGTACCCGGCCTCGGCACCCGCAATGTCGGCAAGATTTTGATGGCGCGCCGCCATGCGCGCCTGCGGCTGGATGATCTGTCGCGGCTGCGCGCACCACTGAAGAAGATGCTGCCGTTCGTGGAAGTGATCGACCACCATCCACGCGGGCTGCTGGATGATTCGGTCAAGTTGCGCGCCAGGCTTGCGCCGCCGCCGAAGCAGGCGGTGTTGTTTGCATGAGACCAGGTTGTCGCGCAGTGCTGTTTTGCAGGCGTCACCCATGCGGCAAGTCGCTTTTGCCCGTCGTCCCCGCGCAGGCGGGGACCCAGCGACTTGCCGTGAGGAAACAGAGCGAATCTGCGCGGATGGGATTCTCGATGCGCTAGAGACGCGTTTTGATGCGGATGACGTCATGGCTGCACATGCGGTCACTGGCACTCAAGCAAAGTCGCTGGGTTCCCGCCTTCGCGGGGCTTTCAACAGCCGAATGGCTGGTCATGACGGATTGAGTGGAGCTTTCAGCGAGCCGCGGCAGTGTCGCGGGGAAACAGGAGCGCCATGATCCGCGCCATTGTCGACCCACCCTGGGACTTCTGCGCATGGCGCATGCAGGCGCGGATGGCGTTGCGTGCTGGCATCGAACCCCCGCTGCTCGATTGGGACGATGCGCAGCGACCGTCACTGCTCGGCGGTCCGGCGCTCGATAATTTGCCCGTGCAAGCCGATGCGCCGAAGGTGCCACGCGCCTTCCTGCCGCTGGCCACGCGCGTGCTGGCGCATCGCGAACCGCAGCGCCATGCATTGCTGTACCGGTTGTTGTGGCGCATGACCCACGGCGAGCCGCGCCTGCTCACCCATGTCACCGATGTCGACGTGCATCGCGCCAGTGAGTTGGAAAAAACCGTGCGCCGCGATGCGCACAAGATGAAGGCGTTCGTGCGCTTTCGCGCAGTCCCTGGCGAGGACAACGCGTACGTGGCGTGGTTCGAACCCGAGCACCACATCGTCGACCTGATCGCGCCATTTTTCATGCGCCGGTTCGCGGGTATGCGCTGGGCGATCCTGACCCCGTACCGCAGCGTGTCGTGGGATATGGAGCACCTGTCGTTCGGCGACGGCGCAGTGCGCAGCGATGCGCCGGCCGACGATGCGCAGGAATCGATGTGGCGCACGTACTACGCCAATATCTTCAATCCGGCGCGGATCAATCCGCGGATGATGCGACAGGAAATGCCGCAGAAATACTGGAAGAACCTGCCCGAGGCCCAGCTGCTGCCCGGCCTGTTGCGCGACGCCGGCCACCGCGTCCGCGACATGGCTGAACGCGCGCCGGAACCCGCGCGTCGGCGAATCCCGCTTGCACCGCCGCCCGCACCCGATCCCGTTGATGACAGCTTCGCCGCACTCAAAACCGCCGCGCGCGAATGCCGGCGCTGCCCACTATGGCAACCGGCCACGCAGACGGTTTTTGGCGAAGGGCCGGAAGATGCGCGAGTGATGATCGTCGGCGAACAGCCCGGAGACGAGGAAGATCTGAGCGGACGGCCGTTTGTGGGACCTGCGGGAAAACTGTTCAACCGCGCACTGGCGGAACTCGGCATCGACCGCGCGCAGTTGTACGTCACCAACGCGGTCAAACATTTCAAGTTCGAGCGGCGCGGCAAGTTCCGCCTGCATCGCAACCCGGAACCGTCCGAACGCGCGGCGTGCCGGATATGGCTGGAACGCGAACTGGCGACGGTGCGTCCGCACATCGTCGTGTGCATGGGCGCGACTGCATCGGAGGCCGTATTCGGCAAGGGCTTCAGGCTGCTGCAGGAACGCGGTACCTGGCGCACGTTGGCAGATGGCACCCGCGCCTTTGCCACCGTGCATCCGGCGTGGGTGCTGCGACAACGCGATCCCGCGCAGCGCGATGTCGCCTATCGCAATCTTGTCGACGATCTACGCCTGCTGCTGCCGGAACTTCCGTCGGCCTGAGCAG